>JABDLU010000034.1 GCA_013002865.1 Acidimicrobiia bacterium | reverse complement strand
CAGGGGCGCCGGTGGGTGCGTCGATTACTGCGGGTGGGGTGTTCTCGTGGACGCCATCTGAGGCGCAGGGTCCGGGGTCTTATACCTTTGATGTGGTGGTGACCGATGACGGCACTCCCGCCCTGGCTGATTCTGAGACGATCACGGTGACGGTCAATGAGGTCAATGTGGCCCCGGTGGTGGTTGATCCGGGGAATCAGACCAATGCTGAGTCGGATGCGGTGAGTTTGTTCGTAGGGGCCTCCGATGCGGACGTGCCGGCCAACGGTTTGACCTGGAATGCAGTCGGGTTGCCGACCGGCTTGTGGATGAATCCGGCGACGGGGGAGATTTCGGGGACGATCGATGCGCTGGCGGGGTCGGGCAGTCCGTATTCGGTGACGGTCACGGTGACAGATGACGGAGCGCCGAACCTGAACGATTCGGTGGCGTTCAGCTGGGTGGTGACGGATGTCAACCGGTCGCCGGTCTTGGACGCGGTTGGAAACCAGTCCATCGACGAGTTGATGAACTTGTCGTTCACCGCCACTGCCAGCGATCCCGACTTGGATTCGTTGACGTTCTCACTGGTGGGTGCGCCGGTGGGTGCGTCGATGACTGCTGGAGGGGCGTTCTCCTGGACGCCGACCGAGACGCAGGGTCCGGGGTCTTATACCTTCGATGTGGTGGTGACCGATGACGGCACCCCGGCGCTCAACGACACCGAGACGATCACGGTGACGGTCAACGAGGTGAATGTGGCGCCCACACTGACCAGCCCGGGAGACCAGACCAATGCCGAGTCGGACGTGGTGAGTGTCTTCGCTCCCGCCACCGACCCTGATCTGCCCGCCAACGGTCTGACCTGGTCGGCCACCGGTCTTCCCGCCGGGCTGTCGATTTCTCCTGCCACCGGCGAAATCGCCGGAACCGTTGACCCGTTGGCGGCGGCAGGAAGCCCGTATTCGGTGACCATAACGGTGACCGACGACGGCGCTCCAGTCGCCAATGACTCGGTCGCCATCACGTGGACGGTCACGGACACCAACCGCCCGCCGGTGCTCGACCCGGTCGGTGACCGGGTGGTCGATGAGCAGGTCACGTTGTCATTCACGGCGACCGCATCCGATCCTGACCTTGACTCGTTCAGCTTCTCGCTGAGCGGGGCTCCGGCCGGTGCATCGATCACGCCGGGAGGCGGCTTCTCGTGGACACCAACGGAGGCGCAGGGCCCCGGCTCCTACACCTTCGACGTCATCGTCAGCGACAACGGCGTTCCCGTCCTGACCGACACCGAAACCATCACCGTCACCGTCAACGAGGTCAACCTCCCACCGGTGCCGGACCCGATTGCCGACTACACGTTTAGTGAGTACACCGTTCTCAACCTGACGGCATCGGCCTCCGACCCGGATGATCCCGCCAACTCGATCAGCTGGTCCATCGTGTCCGGCCCGGCCGGGGCCACCCTGACGCCGGCCGGCGACTTCAGCTGGACGGCCGACGAGACCCACGGCGGCTCGACCTACACATTCACGCTGCGGGCCACCGACGACGGCGTACCGGCCGCGTCGGGCGACGTGTCTTTCGATGTGACCGTCACCGAGGACAACCAGCCGCCGTGGGCGCTCCCCATCGCCGATGTGACCATCGACGAGCAGGTCACGTTTAGCTTCACCGCGGCTGCCACCGACGCCGACATCCCGGCCAACAACCTGACCTGGAGCCTCAGCTCCGGTCCCGGTTTCATCCTTCCCAATGGAAACTACAGCTGGAACCCGGGAGAGGCCGACGGCCCGGGCACGTACGTCGTGACCCTGCGCGTCACCGACGACGGAGCCGGCAATCTCTGGGACGAGGAGGCCTTCACCATCACGGTCGATGAGGTCAACACTGCGCCGACCCCCGATCCGATAGCAAACCGCACCCTCGACGAGCTCGACACGGTGACGGTGAATGCCACCGCCACCGACAGCGACATCCCCGCCAACTCGCTCAGTTGGACCCTCGATGCCGGACCGGGTGCCGTCACTCCCGGTGGGGTGTACTCGTGGACGCCCACCGAGGCAGACGGTCCCGGCACCTACTCAGTCACCCTCCGGGTCGTCGACGACGGCATCCCGTCTCTGTCGACACCGGTGACCTTCGATGTGATGGTCAATGAGATCAACAACAATGTCCCCGTCGCGGTCGACGACGCCTACGGGGCCACGCTCGAGGGTGGTACGCGGGTTGTCCCCGCCGCCTCCGGTGTACTAGCCAACGACACCGACGGTGACATTCCGGCCGATCCGCTCTCGGCCGTTCTCGTCACCGATGTGTCCCATGGTGTTCTCGCCCTGGCCGCCGACGGGAGCTTCACCTATACCCACGACGGGTCTGAGAACCACACCGACAGCTTCACCTATGAGGTATTCGACGGCGCAAATACGTCGTCGGTCCCGGCAACGGTGACGTTGACGATGATCCCCGTGTCCGACCAGGCGCCGGTTGCCGTCGACGACTCCTACGGATCGGTTGCCGAGGGTGGCACCCTCAACGTGCCGCCGGGCGGGGTACTCGACAACGATTACGACGGTGATATGCCGGCCGAGCCGCTCACGGCGACGCTCACGATCAGCCCGGCCCATGGCGCCCTGACGCTTAACGCCGACGGGTCGTTCAGCTACGTCCACGACGGCACCGAAAACTTCACCGACACGTTCGAGTACGAGGTGAGCGACGGCCTCGAAACCGACACCGGGACGGTGTCGATCGCCATCGACCCCGTGAACGACAACCCACCGGTGGCCTTCGATGGTTCGTACGTGCTAGATGAAGGTGGCACCCTCGTCGCGGATGCCGTCTCCGGAGTGCTCGGCTCGGCGTCCGACGCCGACGGTGACCCGCTGACCGCGTCGGCCCTCACGGCTCCGGTCCACGGCACGCTCGCTCTGCTGGCCGATGGGTCCTTCACCTACGTTCATGACGGAACCGAAAACTACCTGGACGGCTTCACCTTCGAGGTGACCGACGGTGTCCACACCGTTGGGCCGTTGTCCGTGCTGCTGAGCATCAACCCGGTAAACGATGCGCCGACCATCGACCCGGCTGCCTTCTCCGTGCTCGAGAATGACCCCGCCGGAACGGTTCTGGGGTCCCCACCCGCCACCGATGCCGACGGCGACCCCTTGACGTATTCGTTTGTTACCGCGGTGCCGGAGTTCTCGATCGCCTCACTCACCGGTGAGATATCGACTGCGGCCGCCCTCGACTTCGAGACGGTGCAGTCCTACACGGTGACCGTCACCGTCACCGACCCGAGCGGGGCTTCGGCCACGGCGGACGTCTCGATCACCGTGCTGGACGTCGACGAGCCGCCGACCGGAGCGCCGGCCGCCTTCCCGATCGTCGAGGACCTCCCGCTCGGGAGCACCATCGGCGCAGTGGTCGGCTCAGACCCGGAGGGTGAGCCGGTCACGTTCACCCTCACCGGCGGAGACCCATCCGGCCGGTTCACGATGGATCCGGTCACCGGTGAGCTCATCCTGGTGGCCCCGCTGGATGCAGATACCACCCCCTCCTATCTGCTCGATGTCGAAATATCGGATCCGGGCGGCAATATCGCTCCGGTAGCCGTCATCGTGATCGTCAATGCCGCCGTCAACCTGCCGCCCATCAACGCCGCTCCGCTCGGTGTGCCCGACCTCATCGACCTGTTCGAGGACGGCAGCGTTGTGGTGTCGCCTCTGCTCAACGACACCGACCCGGACGGCGACGCGCTCCTGATCTCGTGGATCGACTCACCGGTCAACGGCAGTCTTACACCGCGCGGGGACGGTACCTTCCTCTACCGGCCCCGGCCCAACTTCTCCGGTACCGAGACCCTGTCCTATGGCATTACCGACGGACGGGGCGGTGAGGGCACCGCCACAGTTGTGCTCGGCATCTCGCCGCTCAACGATGCCCCGGTCACCCCCGACGTGTTCGTATCCCTTGAGTTCGCGCTCGAGCTGCTGATTCCGACCCCGGCCATTTTCGATCCGGACGGTGATGCCATCTCCATCGTGCTCGGCGCGCCCGAAGTGGGGGCGGTTGAGTTGGTGAACGGAGCCTTCCTGTACCGGCCGGAGCGGGAATGGAACGGCACCGACACGTTCCCATACACGGCCACCGACAGCCACGGGGCAACCAGTAGTGGGCTGGTCACCGTGTCGGTGGTCCAGCTCGACGGCGACCTGGTGGCCATTGATCTCGTAACCGTTGAGCAGCTGCCCGAGCCCGACCCGGGCCCGTCCACAGGGATTGTCGTTGACAGCATCAAGCTGCTGGTCGGAACCGTGACCGAGATGGCCGGGCTGCTCAGCGTGCCGGTGCTGGCGGTCGGCATCGCCTTCCTCAGTTCCATCCTGTTCGGCCTCAGCCGCAACTTCCTCATCGGACGCGGCCCGGTGTTCCTCCCAGCGACGGCGCCGAGCTCGGTCGCCATCGTCCGGGTGCCAGACGGGGGAGTGGTCACCGCCCTCGAGGGGCCCGGCGAGGAGTATCCGCTGGTCCACCGCTACGGCCCGGCCGAGCGGGGCATCCGTTCGACCGGGCGGCGCGCCCAGCGCGGATCGACGGTCTGGGTGGAGGTCGAAACACCCTCCGGAGACGCGTGGGTCATCGAGCGCCTCACTACCCGCGAGATCTCGCCCGGCGAGTTCGCCGCCGACGAGGCCGTCGCCGCCCTGATCGATGACCTCGGCGAGCGGATCGAGGAGCGCGGCGATCTGAGCCCGCTGGTGTCCAAATACGGCCTTGAAGTCGCCTACTACGCGCCTCCCAAGCACATCGGCGAAGGTGAGCTCGAATCGCTCCTGAAGGGTGACGAGTCGTGGGGGTGGTGGGACCCGACCGGTTCGACACCGTCGGTGCGCGGCGAGTTCGTCCAGATGGTGGCCGATCCGCTTCGCCAGGCCCTCGAGGCGTTCGACGGGCTCCCGGTCGCCGAGGCCGTTGTGCCGATCCCCGTTGAGCTGATCAACTTCCCGCACCTGACCTTCAGCGCAGCCGACAAGCTCGGGTGGCGCATCTTTGTCGACTACGACGGAGACACCCCCACGCTGGCGGCAATCTGGCGTGAGGGTGTGACCAACCCCTCCTCCATCTGATCCCTCAACGCGTTGGTGTGATCTGCCGATACCTACCGTATGACGGTAGGGACAGCCTGCAATATCCCTGATTGTGCTCAGCGCAGACTGCGTGGCTACTTGTTCTGCTGGAGCCATCAGATGGACCTCGAGCTGGTCGACCTCGTCAATCAGTCCGATTCGGCCGGCGTGTGGTTCGAAGACGCCATCGAGGACGAGTTTCTGTGGGTGTGCGGCCACGGGTCCATCATGGGCGACTGCTTCCTGAACGATCTCACCGAATTTCCCGGCGTCGGCCCCACCTCCTGGGAAGTCCGCACCGAGATGGCGGGGATCACGCTGAATCTCAATTAGTCGACGGTCAGGGGTCGGCTATCGGCTATCGGCGATCAGCCAGAGGGGGTTGCACTCGGGATGGGGCATCGGGGCTTCGTCCCCTGCGAGTGGGGGAGGGGGGTGGGCAACCCTACGGGTTGCTTGGCGCGTTCCTGTGCTCTTGTGTGGTGCGGTGAGTACACGCTTCCCGGTTGTGCTCGGCGATCGTCGTAGATTGGCGGAGTGCAGATACTTTCAGCGTTGTTCGTTGAGGGCTTTGACTTCCGGCAGGTGGAGGGGCCCTCGACCCGGATCGATATGCGGGGGGTCTACTTCAGCACGGCCGTCGACTCCTTTCCCGCCTTGCTCGAGCCCCATCTGATCGTCTTGATCCGCTGTGACGACGACGAGACCGGCTCGGATTCGCTTGAAGTCGTGTTCACCCGGGACGGTGAAGAGGTGGCCAAGAACCGCCAGCCTGTGATGATCGAACCGGGCAAGTTCGGCTATCAGCTCGTCAAAGCCGAGATCGAGTTCACCGCCACCGGCACTGTGCATGCCTCGTGCCGCCTGGCCTCGGTCGATGATCCCCCGCTGGTGGTCCCCCTCACCGTCCTCCCCCCGGTCGCCACTGAATAGGGGCGTCGGGTCGACGCGGAGACCCCCACTTGAGAGCACAGGAACGCGCTCAGCAACCCGCAGGGTTGCCCACCCCCCTCCTTGCCTCCCCCACTCGCTGCGCTCGCGGGGGAGGTAACACCCCGCCCCCCTAAATCTCGTCGATCTGGGAGGCCAGGTTGGTGTCTTTCTCAGTCAGCTCGCCTTCGCTGTGGGTGGAGAGGTCGAGGGTGACCTTGTTCCAGCGGATGTCGATGTCGGGGTGATGGTCGGCGGCTTCGGCCAGGAAGCCGACCCGGACGACAAAGCCGACGGCGGCTGTGAAGTCATCGTGGACGAACGTGCGCCGGATCGATTCGCCGTCTCGCTCCCAGGCCGGGTGGGCGGTGGCGAACTCTTCCCACTCGGCATCAGTCAATTGCATGGCGGCAGGGTATCAAGGAAAAACGGGAATCGCCGATGGAACAAGGTAGGAAGGGAGGACCGGTGAAGACAATTGCAGCGAAGCTGTGGATCGTTTTCCACCAGGAGGAAGGCGCAAGCCTCGTTGAGTACGCGTTCATTCTGCTCCTGATGGTGGTGGTCTCGATTGTGGTGGTCGCCAATCTCGGCGAATACCCCGCAGAGGCCTTCGAAGGAGCGAACGGCGGATTCAAGGGTCCGTAGCCTGCTGCTTCCCGTAGTTGGCGTATCGATAGGGCCGGGAGCGATCCCGGCCCTATCAAACTGCTCAAAGCGAGTCCAGCGGCTGCCGTAAAGTACTGGACGGCTCCACATCATGCGGAAAGTACTGCTCATTCTCGCCCTCGTGCTTGCCTCGTGCGCTGATGGCGGCGCCGACGGCCCGGTCCTCACGTTCGCCGATTTCGGCGAGACGGGGACTGTCCCGACGGGCTCTCCCGACCTCAGCACGACGACGACCACGCTGCCCCCCACCACGACGACGGCGTCACCCACCCCGTCGACGACGCTGCTGGTCACCGACCCGGGCTCGCCCGTCCTGGTGATGTCCGACTCGGGTCTCACCGTCCTGGAAGGCCGCGGTGCGCCCCGCCGGCTTGTCGACGAGACGGTCGCGGCCGCCTTCGATGATCTGCAAGGGGGCCTGGTCCTTCAGTTGCCGGGTGGCGGGACCGACCCCGCAGCCGACCAGCGGGTCTTCTGGTCGCGGGCGACTCAACCGGACGCCGAGCCATTTCTGGACGTCACCGAGGGCAGCCTGCTCCGGCTGTGGGGAACGGAGCGCATCAACGATGTGCCGCACATGATCCTGACCATCACCGATGATCCGGATGGCCCCGACCGGGTCGAGCGCCTGGTCGTGTACGACTTCACCACCGGTGATCGGGTGCTGGGGGAGGTCGGCGGCCCCGACGGGGGCCCGGTGGCCATCACCTACGGCGGGGGACGGTTTCTGCTGGAGCTGGCAGAAAGCGACACTCGGCGGTTCGAATTCCGTAACGACCAGGGAGCGGTGCAGGCTCTGAGCTCCAACCCACAGCAAGGCTGTCTCGATGATCCGACCTGCCCGACCCATCCCGTGCTCGATGAATCGGGCAGCCTGCTGGCGTACGTGGCTGCATCCGATCTCGTCGTGCTGGATGTCGACCTCGACGAGGAGGTGCGCCGCATCGCCCTTCCGCCGGGCGCCGGTGCCGTCGAAAGCCTCGACCTCAATGGGTCAACCGTGCTGGTCAACCGCACCGACGGCGCCCGGGCGTTGATCGTGGATCTGAACGGCGAATCCGTCTCGGAGTTCGGGCTCGATGGGACCGTTCAGTTCCTCCGTGACATACCCGACTTCGACGAGCCCATCGAGATCCTTGCCTCCTAGGGCATGAAAAAACCCCGCTACTGCGGGGCTTTTTCAGACGAGTGGGGAGTGCGCTACTCGGCCACGCGGTCCTTCAGGCCCTTCGAGGCCTTGAATACCGGGTACGTCTTGGCGGCGATCTGAATCGTTGCACCCGTTGCCGGGTTGCGGCCCTGACGGGCACTACGGCGCTTGGTGTCGAACTTGCCGAAGCCTGCGATGGAAACTTCCCGGCCGGCGTCGAGCTCGACGGCGATGATTCCTTTGCCGGGATTGGTGTCGAAAATCGCTTCGATGACTTCTTGAGCCTTCGACTGGCTGAGTTCGGTCTTCGAGGCGAGCTTCTTCGCCATTTCTGTCTTGTTCATGTATGGGTCCTCCTGCTGTGCCCACTCAATGGAGCCTCGGATGAAGCTCCCCCCTTATCGAGCGGGACTTTACCCCCAAAGCCCCGTGATTCCAGGCTTTTCGGGCGGTGTGGGAAAAGTTGCCCTCCGCGTCACATAGGATCCGATCAGGAGGCAGCATGGCCATAGTGCGCGAGCAGCCCGAGATCTACGTCGCCCATTCCCGTGGCGACGGTCCGGTGGTGCGGCGCAGCTGGAAGCTAGACCCCTCGCGCGGGGAGCCCCGCCTGGCCGGCTTGTTGGGCTTTCCGTGGCCGGAGCCCATCGTCCAGGCCAAGTGCACGCTATCCCGTCCCGCCGGGCCGGGGGACCTCTTCGGGACCGTTCGGATGGATCGGACCCACCGCGTGGTTCCCAGCGTGGGCTGCAGTTGCGGCATCTACGCCGGGGACAACCTGCGGTTCGGCTGGTGGCAGCGGGGTTCCCTGCGAACGGCCGTGCTGGTCAGCGGCTTTGTGCGCCTGTCGGGGCGGGTTCTCGAGCACCGGGGCGTGTATCGGGCGGAAGAAGCAACCGTCATCGGACCACTGTCGATTGCTGTTCCCGCCGCCGGCCGGATGCGCCGATGGGGCCGCCGCGGCGGTCTCAGCCAGCGGGTAGCCCGGATCGTTACCGACGGTGACGTCTACCGGGCACGGTTCGGTGAGCGCGGCCCCGGTGTGCCGGTGGATGATTGGCTCAGAGATGCCACGGCGGCCCTGTCGCAGCGCTATGGGGTGGCTGTGCTCGGTTCAGTAGCGAGCGAATGACCGGACCTCGGTCCGGGGCCCGTACTTGGGGGCACCGATGCCGGACATCTTGATCATCAACGCCGCCCGGTAGCGCTGCGGCCGGTAGGGCTCGAGCAACTCCAGCATCCGGGCGTCGGTGGCACGGGCCTCGCCGGCCAGCGCCCACGCCACGGTGTTGGGAAGGTGGTAGTCGCCCACCGGCACCGCATCGGGGTCGCCCAGCGCCTCGCCGACCACCAGGGCCGACGTCCAGGGCCCGATTCCCCTGAGCGACTCGAGCCGCGTCACGGCGGCCGCCGGGTCGAGCGCGGTGATTTCCTCGAGCCGGTTTGCCCGCCTGCTCACTTCGATGATGAGCCCGGCCTTGGTGCGGGCGATGCCGAGCGGATGGAAGTCCTCGTACCGCAGCCGCCCGAGCACCTCCGGAGCCGGCTGCAGAGTGAGCCCCTCGGGGCCGGGGGCAGGTTCTCCATAGGTTCGCACCAGCGCCCGCTCGGCTCGCTTGGCCTCGGTGCGGGTCACAAGCTGGCCGAGGATCACCGGCACCAGCGCCTCGTAGACCCGACCGGTCCGGGCGATCCGGAGGCGGCGGAACCGGCCTTTCAGTTCCCGCATGAGCCGGTGCCCGTTGGTCGGGAATGCACCCGGGTCGTCGGCTGCTCCGACCAGATCAGGCAGGTGATCGAGCTCCCACGCCGCTCCCGGGCCGACCGCGTGCGCATCGACGGTTGTTCCCGTGACAGTGACGTGCAGCGTGACGGGACCGTCCGGGGTGCGGCTGGCCCGCCAGGCCGACGCGGCGGTCCGCGGCCGCTCGGGGTGGCCGGTGCCCCCGTTGAGGTGTCCGAGCGTCAGCCGCAGGTCGGGGGGCGGATCGACGGTGATAGAGCGCTTCACCGGCCGATCGTAGCCTCTATGGTCGGCGTGTGAATGCGACCGTGATCGTCCTCGGGACCGCTCAGGACGGCGGCAATCCCCAGCTCGGCAGCTCCGGACGGGGTCGGCCCCGCCTGGTGTCGAGCATGGCGGTGGTGCTCGACGACGGCACAACGCTCCTCGCCGATGTGACACCGGACGTGCGGGCCCAGATCCGCCATCTCGAGGGGACGGCGCCCTACCGGCACCGCCGCAGCCGAAATGCGGTCGACCACATCACGCTCACGCACGGCCATATGGGTCACTACACCGGGCTGGTCCAGTTCGGTCGAGAGGCCCACAATGCCGCCGCGGTCTCCACCTGGGTGACCCCCTCCATGGCCGAGTATCTCGGCTCCAATCAGCCGTGGCGGGCTCTGATCGACGGAGCGCACCTCGATGTGCGGGCCGGATTCGGCCCGTGGGACCTATCCGACGGTCTCTCCCTGCGCCTGGTTCCGGTGCCCCACCGGGCAGAGTTCACCGACACAGTCGGCATCTCGATCAACGACGAGGTGCTGTTCCTGCCCGATATCGATAGCTGGGAGGCCTGGCCGGCGGCCGAGGAGGAGATCGGCCGCCATCGGGTGTGCCTCCTGGATGCCAGCTTCGCCAGCCTGGACGAAATCCCCGGTCGCTCGCTGGCCGACATTCCCCATCCGCTGGTTGGCGACACGCTGGAGCGGTTCGGCCACCTGGCGGCCGATCGCCGTCTGATCCTGACCCACCTCAACCACTCCAACCCGGCCAATGACCCGGACTCGGCCGTGTCCGGGCAGATCCGGGCGGCCGGCTTCGAAGTGGCGTCCGACTTCATGGAGATCCTCCTCGACGGGTGACTAGTCCGGGTGTGCGTGACCCCCGATCTAGTCCCTCGAGCACTGAAATAGTCCCTTCTCTAGGGGGTTTTCGTACCGCCGATGTCGCAGGTATGAAGACAACGAGAACCTGCCAGCAAGCACAGTGCACCGAACAGACCGAGGACGGCTACTGCGCCTTTCACCATCTCGCCCTCGTCAGCGGGAGTGACATCTTCACCGGACTGCTCGATGCCATCGGCGGCCTGGAAGGCACGACACTGCTCGGGGTGATCTTCGATCTGCTCGACGAGCCGGTGCCCGAGCCGCACTGCCGCCACGATGCCCGGCTGGGTGGCTGCTACCTCACCGACCAGGCGGAGTTGCCGGGGCTGTCCCGGACCCCGTGGGAGCTCCGGGCCGCAACCTACTCGCTCGGCATCCCGCTCAACTGAGCCGCAAAGACCACGCCCCGTGTCGGGAGGGCGGAAACTCGGGCCGGAATCGCCACGAAGGGTGGCGGCGACGGGGAAACCGCTCATCCCGGTGATCGGCCGCACCGATAATCGCGGTAATCATGAAAACCCTCTCCGCCACTCTGGGGGGCCTCAAGCGGGCGGATATCGGGCTTCTCTTCCGACTGGCGTATTCCCTGCGCAGCCCCCATCATCTGTTGGTGACGGCCGTTGGGCTGGTGACCGTGGCCGGCCTATCGGTGATCGACCTGCTCTCCGGGCCCGATGTCAGCTTTGCCGTGTTCTATGCCCTCGCCGTCATCGGCACCACGTTCCACGCCGGCTGGGTTGCGGGCGCCATCATGGCCATCCTGTCTTCGGGAGCCGGCCTGTCGGCCCGCTTGCTGTATCACGCCGATTCGATCTCGGAGCAGGCCGCCCTGTGGAACCTCGGCAACGAGCTGGCCGTCTTCACCGGCCTCATGCTGATGACCTCCTACGGGAGATCGCTGCTCGACCGGATGGCCGCCCAGACGCGACTCGACCTCTTGACCGGAGCTCTCAACACCCGCGGCCTCCTCGAGGTGTTCGAGTGGGAGCGGGCCCGGGCCGCCCGCACCGCCGAGCCCCTCAGCATCGCCTTCATCGATCTCGACAACATGAAACGCGTCAACGACGAGCTGGGCCACGCCGAGGGAGATGAGATGCTGCGCACCTTCGCCTCCGGTGTCATGTCCGCCGTACGGGAGGTCGACACCTTCGGGCGGGTCGGCGGCGACGAGTTCGCTCTGATCCTTCCCAACACCGACGAGCACGATGCGCTGCAGGCCCTGCAACGCCTGCGGAGTGTCATCAACCGCCGCACCCATGATCGGCTGCCGTACATCTCGGTGAGCGTCGGGGTGGCCACATTCCGGCGTGATCCACCCGAGGCGACCGAGGCGCTCCGAGCGGCCGACGCCCTGATGTATGTCGCCAAGCGGGCGGGCGGTAACCGCGTGGCCGGCCGGGTCCTGGCGTGGGATGCGGCGCCGCTTGGCGACTTCGGCCTCGTGTTCGACCTCGCCGATGCCCCGCCCGCCTGGGCGGTCGGTGACGAGAACGGCTCGATTACGGCCTGATCGGTTGCCGCCGCCGGCAGGTGGGGTCATACAATCAGCCGATGGACGACGCAACCCGCTCCGAGGAGTACGCCGCCCGGTTGCAGCGCCGGGAAAACGCCCGCTGGAAGCGGCTGCTCAACGTGCAGGCGCCGTTTCGGTGGAATCTGCGGCGCCTTGACCCCGGGTACACCCTCGACGTCGGCTGCGGGATCGGCCGCAATTTGCATGCTGTGGATGGTGTCGGGATAGACCACAACGTCACCGCGGTGGACACCGCCCGCCGGGCCGGCTTCGAAGCGTTCACCCCGGAAGCCTTCGCCGCCAGCTCCTACGCCCGCCCGGCACGCTTCGACTCTCTGCTCCTGGCGCATGTCGTCGAGCACATGGCGCACCAGGAGGCGGCCGACCTGATCGGGGCCTACCTGCCGTTCGTGCGGCCCGGCGGCCATGTCATCCTCATCGCACCCCAGGAGGCCGGTTTTCGCTCCGACGACACCCATGTCGAGTACATGGACGAGGCCGCTCTGAGCGAACTTCTCGATAGCAACGGAGTGACGGTCACCCGTCACTACTCGTTTCCGTTTCCCCGGATGGTGGGTCGGTGGTTTCGCTACAACGAATTTGTCACGGTCGGTGCGGTGCCGGCATGACGAGCGGGCAGTGGGACGAACGGTATCGGGCGCAGGGGCTGGTGTGGACCGCCGACCCCAACCGATTCCTGGTTGAAGCAGTCGCCGGCCTCGAGCCGGGCTCGGCGCTCGATCTCGCCTGCGGGGAGGGGCGTAACGCCGTCTGGCTGGCCGCCAACGGCTGGCGGGTCACCGGGGTCGACTTCTCGCCGGTTGGGCTCGACAAGGCCCGCTTGCTGGCGGCGGAGGCGGGGGTTGCGGTTGACTGGGAGCTGGCCGACGTCACGGCCTGGGAGGCCCCGGCACGCCACGACCTGGTGATCGTGCTCTATCTGCACCTTGACCCTCCCGCGGTGCGGGCGGCCCTGCGCCGGGCCGTCGCCGCAGTGGCTCCTGGCGGGAGGCTCCTGGTAGTGGGCCACGCCGTGCGCAATCTGACCGACGGGTACGGGGGCCCGCCCGATCCGGCGCTCCTGTTTGAGCCGGAGCAGATCGCGGGCGAGCTGGGCGATCTCAGTGTCGAGCGCGCCGAGGAGGTGCTCCGGCCCGTCGAGGTCGACGGGGCCGTCGAAACCGCCATCGACGCGCTGGTGCTGGCCCGGCGGACTTAGCCGTCTGAACCCGGAGTGCCGACCTCATGCGGGGGCGCACTGATCGTCTGAGGAGGGCGCCGCATCGCCAGGTAGAGCCCGGCGAGCACGAGGGCTCCGCCCAGCACCCACAGGCCGATCGGGCCGGTGGTTCGTCCCAGGCGCAGCTGGCCGCCGTAGTCCTCGGCGTCGTCGACCGCTGCCTCGATGGATTCCCCAGTGGACGTGTAGTTGAGGTTGTACACCACCACGGGGTCGATCTCGAGCGGCACGCCCGGGACTGCCAGAACTGCCTTGCGGACGTCGTTCTTCTCGATGTCGATGAGGACGCCGGTGTCGGGGTCCACCCAGTAGCGGGCCGAGAACTCGTAGGTGTACTCGAGGGGGAGCTCGTCGGGGAGCAGCGGCAGGAGCACGTCGAGCGCCCCGAGGATCTCATCGGGCAGGTTGAGCGCCGGGGCCAGCGTTGGAACCGCCGCCTTTGGCAGCGAGGACGGGAACTCGCCGAGCGTTCCCTCGTCCACGATCGGCCGGGGGCCGGATTCTGCCGTGAACACGTAGGTGGTGCGTCCGGCCCGTTCCTCCTGGCCGGCGTACTCGAGCATGACCGTCTCCGCCGGGTCACCGTTCCAGCCCACGTAGTCGCGAGCCTCCGTGTCGATCGGGAAGCCCATCACGAGGCCTTCTCGCGGCAAGACCCGCGTTTCGTCGGTGAAGTTGTCGATCGATTCCATCGTCACCCGATCGACCGCGTAATAGTCCACCGATCCGGTCAGCCGGGTGCCTTCGATCGGGGTCCCGGGCGCGGCCAGCAGGTTGGCCTCATCGCGCACCAGCGCCTTGTCGCCGTCGGTTTCCAGTACCTCGACCGTCCGGTCCGAGATGACGGGGAGGTCGTTGAAAAAGAGGGGAGCCCCGGTCGGGTTCGCCAGTTCGGTTCGGTTGAGAATGTCGACGGTCCCCTCGTAGGTGCGGGTGCTGTCGACGTCGTCTGGCAGCTTGGCGAGGGCCGGTACCACCACGAACTTGACGATGAAGCCGGCCGCGATGGCGAGAATGCCGACCCCCATCAGGAGGCGGGCGGTCCATTTGCTGGTCATGGTCTCTCAGTTCCTTGGGGAGTGCTGGCCGGGAGCATAAACGCCCTCCCCGGCCTCTGCTCGGGCGTAGCCGACGCGGGCAGGTACGCTCGCCGGTGTGCATCCCGTTGAGCTCAGTGTCCGGTACGTCTTGATGTGGCTTCTGCCCGGGCTGCTGGCCGGTGTCGCGCTCTTGGCCGTGCCCCGCCCGGACGACCCGTTTCTTCTCTTCATCGTGCACCTCACCGGGCTGGTCGGGTTCGGGATCGCCCTGGCGGTTGGCCTGACCCGCTTTCTCGACGACGAGGCCTGGTTCGCTGGCACGGGATGGCGCCCCGGCCGGATCCGCTTCGCAGCGGCCGCCCTGCTGGTCGCCCTCGACACGGGTGCGGTCGCATTGCTCACCCTGGCTTCGTCGGCCGCGCTCCGGCTCGACCCCTCGCTGCAGTTCCTCCAGTTGCTGTCCGCACTCGACATTGCCTGGGCGGGCGCGGCCATCGTGTTCGGGATGTACCTGCTGCGGCGCACGAGGACGGCCGCCTGGGCAGGCGGAATCGCCCTCGGCGCCTTCTGCATCTATTCGGTATGGCAATACCTGGATGTGGTTGGCTTCACACCCGCCGGCGGATGGCTGGTGTCGGGCTCAGACTTGATGCGGTACGTGATTCCCTTTGACATGGCGGCGGCGATTGTGGCGGTGATTGTGTTGTGGCGGGGGGCTCACGCCGGTTTGCGGACCGAGCAGGCCACGCTCCAGTCGTAGTCCTGGAAGGCGATCGAGCGCTTGGATTGCCGAAGCCACTGCTGCTGGTGGACGGGTAGCCAGGGCGTCACGGCTCTGGCGATCAGCGACCGCCGGGCCGGGATGAGCGCCGGCATCCGGTGCGGCCGGACGAAATCGGCGCCGTACCACAGGAACACGCGGCTCAGCATGAGGCGGTCGTCTTCGATGACTGCTCCGCCGGCCCGGAGGAACGAGCGCAGCTGGTCGTCGAGCTGACCGGTCAGCCCGTCTCCGTCGTAGGGCTCGTGGCGCAGCGTCGGGCACGATGCTGAGCCGCACACGAGGGCGGCGTGGATGCGCGGATCCTGAAACCGGCGGATCTTGCCGTGTTCGATGTTGTCGAGGCTGAGGGTTTCCCCCGCCACCGTGAGGACCGGACGGGTGAAGGCGCCCGGGAGTCGCAGCACGGAGGCTTCCCCGGTAGACAGTGTCTCGCCGGCCAGCGTCAATGCGCCGGCGTTGTACAGGTTCAACCAGAATGCCAGCGCATCGCTCCGCGAAAGGAGGTCGGGCCGGGCCTTCGCCATTGTCGCCGTGTAGTGATCCAGATCGTCGAGCTGATCCGGGAGGACGGCCGCGCCGCCCGCCTGCACGGCCCGAAGCACCTCGCCGAGCGCCGAGTGGTCCGGAGGCGGATCATCTCCACCGGGGCCGGGCCGCCGCACCCGGAGCGAGCGAACGATCGATAGGCCGGCTGAGAGCGGGTTGGGAC
>JABDLU010000023.1 GCA_013002865.1 Acidimicrobiia bacterium | reverse complement strand
ATCCACCAGACCGAGTGCTTCGAGGGGGCCGTGACCTTCGCCCGGAGCGAAGGGATCGTCCCGGCCCCCGAACCGGCCCATGCCATCGCGGCGATGATCCGGGAGGCGATCCGGTGCCGGGAGTCGGACGAGAGCAAGACCATCCTCACAGCGCTGTGCGGCCATGGGCATTTCGACCTCCGCTCCTACGAGGCCTTTCTGGCGGGAGAGCTCACCGACTACGACTACCCGGCCGAGAAGGTACACGACGCAATGGAGCGAGTCCCGGTGGTGGCGGACGCCTGATCGCGGGGCGGAGGCGGGTAGATGATCGCTGAGCAAGCAGCAAGCTGGTGACGACGGCCGAACGGCCCATAACCGAGAGCCGCATCCGCGAGTTCTTCGATGCCTGCAATGCCGGCGACGTCGACGCCATTGCGAGCTTCTTCACCCACGACGCGGTGTATTACGGGTCGCTCGGACCTGACGATGACGGAACCGCATACCGTGGGGTTGATGAGGTCCGCGCCGGCATGGCCGCGTTTCTCGGCAACTACCGGGACGCGCACTATTCCGATGTTTCGGTCCACGTGTTGGGCGATCGCGGTTTCGCAACCTGGACCTTCAGTGGGGTTCCGCCCTCCGGTGAGCCCTTCCGCTACCGAGGAGTCGACATACTCGAGTTTGCCGGAAACCTGATCAAGAAGAAGGATGCCTTCCGTAAGGAACGCACGGAACCGACCGGCCGCTGACTCGAGCCGGATAACCGGCGTCGGAGTTCGGCCGAGGGCCGGCAGCACGGCCGTTTCGAGCCGTTGCACGGGCGTGCCCTCGGGATCGTTGATGACGTTGAAGATCACGTGATCGAAGCCGACTCGGCCTCGAATCCCCGAGGTGGCGCGCTGTTCCTGGTGGTCGGCGCCGCACCAACCCTCTACGGCCTGAGACGAACGAAGAGAAGCAATGCCACCACCTGACCGGGTTCTCATGGAGTCGGCGGGTGCCCGCCCGGGAGCGGGACACGGAAGGAGCAAAACATGAACGTAGCGGTAACCGGTGCAAGCGGCCGGCTCGGCTCAGAGATCGTCAAAGCATTGCTGGAGCGAGAGACCAACGTCGTCGGGTTGGCTCGGACGCCCGAGAAGGCAGCCCACCTCGGGATTGAGATTCGCCCGGGCGACTACGACGAGCCCGAAGTCCTCCACCAGTCGTTGGGCGGCGTGGACGCCGTTCTGCTGATGTCGGGCATGGACGCTCCGGAGCGTCGAATTCAACAGCACCGCAACGTCATCGAGGCGGCTCGCCGCGCCGGCGTGACGAGAATCGTCTACACCAGTGTGCAGGGAGCAGAGGAAGCCACCGCGTTCTCGCCGATCATCCAGAGCAACCGACAGACGGAGGCAGATGTACGGGAGAGTGGGCTCGCCTGGGTAATCGGGCGAAACGGGATCTACATAGAGCCCGACGTCGAGTACATCGAGGCCTACGAAGAGGCGGGCGGGATTGCCAACTGCGCCGGTACCGGCCGTTGCGGCTACACGACCCGCCCCGAGCTGGCCGACGCCTACGCGCAGCTTTTGACTAACGACGAGCACGATGGCCACACCTACAACCTGCACGGCGAAGCCATCACCCAGTACGAGCTCGCCGACTACCTCAACCAGGCATTCGGCACCGACCTCACGTACACCCCGCTGTCGGTCGAGGAGTACCGGGCCGATCGGGTCGCCGAACTGGGCGAGTTCATGGGGACGGTGATCGCGGGCATCTATGAAGGCATCCGAAATGGTGAAGCCGACAACCCGAGCCACTATGTCGAGGCCGCCGGCAGAGAGCACCAGAGCTGGCCGTCCTACTTCGCAAGCCTCGGCGATCCGGCAGCACCCTGATCAGCGTTGCGGCGTGAGCGCCCCGTCAGGCTTCCCGCATCCAGAGTGGCCGGGGCGCCGCGATCCGGTCCAGCGAGGAGGGGACCGGGGCGAACCGGTCGTCGTTGTGCTGCTCCCAGTCCCGCCAGGCCTGGGTCAGCTCGTCACGGGTGCGGGCGACGAAATTCCACCACATCTGAATCCGGATTGGGAAGGGAACTCCGCCCAGGAGCATCGACCGGCCGGACGCTCCGTCGACCTCGATGCGCACACTCTCGAATCCTGGTGGGATCAAGGCCAGCGAACCCGGCTCCACGATCACCTCGTCGACCTTGACGCGGCGGTCGATCGGCACGACCGCATGCTCGAACTGCGGATCCACCGGTAGCTCGACCGGTCCCGACTGCCGGAGCTCGGCCCCGACCAGCGGCCAGTCGGTCTCGACCGGCGACTCGGCCCCGGCGAGCGATCCTGCCAGGACCTGCACCTCACCGCCTGCGATTTCGGCCCTGGGAAGATCCTTGTGGTGGGCAAATGAGCTCGACCCGTGCCGGGTCGACTCGGTCTGGGCCAGCCACATCTGGGCACCCTTGACGAACTCGCCACGAGCCGCCGATGACCCCGGCCGTACTTCGAGCTCAGCATGGGCGATACCGTGACCGGCAGTCATCAGATTGAGCTCGCCGGGGCGGATGACCTGCTCGGAGCCCAGCGAATCGGTGTGGAGGGCTTCTCCCTCGAAAAGCCAGGTGACCGTCGACAGGCCGATGTGGGGGTGGGGCCCCACTTCCATTGGGTCGGGATTGGCGACGTCGTCCGGGCTCATCAGATCGACGAAGCACCATGGGCCGACCGTCCGGCGTCCTTTGGTCGGAAGCACCCGGCGGATCCCCATCCCGCCGACTTCCGCGGCCCGGCCCTCCCGGACTTCGATGCCGAGGGCCCGCATGCCGCGGCTCAGGCCGTCCTGGTCGTCGACCGGTCCGCTCATGGATTCAGATCACAACCCGCCATCACCGGTCATCCCCGTCACTAGCTCGGCCGGCTGCGGCGCCCAGCGCCGCCCCGATCGCGATCCCTACCGGCAGCCATACGGCACTGGACGTTGCGACCAGCAACGCCGTTCCAACCGCGGCACCGATAGCGATGCCTGCGCCGGTAGTCATCTGCGATTTCCCCTCGTCGGACATCCGATACTCCTTTGCTGGGCTGAACCTACCCGGACAGTCTGCACTCACCCCGTAGGGACATCCCACCAATACACTCCGGCATTCATGCGAAGGTTGTTGTTGATTGTGCTCGTCATCGGGGCCCTAGGTGCCCTGGCCGGGTGCTCGGATAGTGGCGGAAGCGGCCCGACCACCGAAGCGCCTCCCACCACGGCGGCCGCACCCAGCACATCGATCACGCTCGATGCGACCACGACCACCACACCCGCCGCTGCCACCCTCACTCCCTCAACCACCGCCCCCTCGATTCAGCCGGTCCCGGCCACGTTCGAAGCCGGGATCATGCCGATCTTGCAGACGACGTGCGCCCAGTGCCACACCGGCAGCGGGCCCGGCACCCAGCACGTGCGCCTGGAGACCGCCCAGCAGGTGGCGGACAACTCATCCGATATCGCGTTGCTCGTTGGGGCGGGGCTCATGCCACCGTGGCCCGCCTCACCCCTGAGCGCTCCGTTTCAGCACGACTGGAGCCTGGACCAGGCGGAAATCGCCGCGGTCCGGGCGTGGCATGAGGCGGGGGCGCCGCTGGACGTCGACCCGGCCACCGGCATCACCGCCCTCGAAGACGAAGTCTCACTGGCGGAGGTCGACCTCGAGCTCGTTCCCGACGTCGGGTTCGACGGCGACCCGTCGGATGGTGATGAGTACCGCTGCATCATCTACGACCCCGAGCTGACCGAAGAGGCCTGGCTGCTCGGCTTCGAGTTCGTGCCCGACCAGGCCGAGGTCGTGCATCACGCCATCGGCTATCGCATTCCGGCCAGCCAGCGGGAGCGGGCCGATCAGAAAAACGCCGCCGCCACCGATGGTGACGGTTGGACCTGCTTCGGTGGATCCGGCCTGGGCTTCGACGAGATCTTCGTCGGGTGGGCACCGGGCCAGGTCGCGACCCGGTTTCCCGCCGGCAGCGGTCTTCGTATGGAGCCGGGGGAGTTCCTGGTCATCCAGATTCACTATCACTTCGACACCGACGCCCCGAAGGACCGATCGTCGATCCGCCTCGATTTCGCCGAGGACGGCAGTGACCTGGACGAGGTCTACCTCGAGCCGCTGCTCGCTCCCGCCGAGATCCCGTGTTCAGAATCTGAGTCCGGGCCGCTGTGTGACCGGGAGACTGCCCTCGCCGAGAACGTCGCCGACTACGGGCTGCGGGGCGCTCCGGCCGACTTCATCCTGGCGTTGTGTGGCCAGTCCGCATCCGACTTCGCCACCATGACCGATGGGACGGCGTCCTCGGCGTGCGACACGCCCATCGGCTACGAGGCGACCATCGTCTCGGTGCTCGGACATATGCACGAGCTTGGTACGAGCTTCCGGATGACCCTCAACCCGGACCGGGCGGACGAGATGGTGCTGCTCGACATCCCCGAGTGGGACTTCGATTGGCAGTTCAACTACAACCTGGCCGTCGATGTTGCCCTCGAGCCCGGTGATGAGATCCGCATCGAATGCTCGTGGGACCGATCGCTGCGCGACCCCGACCTCGAACCCGCCTATGTGCTGTGGGCGGACGGTACCGACGACGAGATGTGCTTTGCCACCATGGTCACCCGGTCGCTGAGCTGATCTCACCGGAATCACGCGTCCGTTATTCGAGATGGCGGGTATGCTTCCCGCTCCGCCCGCCCGTCGGCCAACGCGCCGCTGCGGCAGCACCTCCCAATCGCTTTCTATCGCGATGAGGCAACCACGGCGGAGTATTGGCGTCGCCCCCCTTCGTTCATCCACGGTGGGCGCGGCTCCGTATTGATAGCGATGACCCGAGAGCGGGTCTTCCTGATAACACGAAGGAATGAAGCACACATGAAACTCCGACTCATAGCGCTGATGGCAGTCCTTGCGCTCGTAGCCGCCGCGTGCGGCGGAGACGACACCGACGCCGAAGCCACCACTACGACCGAGGCTCCGGCCACCACGACCACCACGATGGCTGAGGAGATGACCGCAACGGTCGTCGACATCGCCGTTGACGGCGGGTTCACCACACTGGTTGCAGCCGTGCAGGCTGCCGGCCTGGCCGACACCCTGTCCGGCGACGGGCCCTTCACGGTCTTCGCCCCCACCGACGATGCCTTCGCAGCCCTGCCCGACGGCGTGCTCGATGCGCTTCTCGAGGACACCGACACGCTCGCCGAGATCCTGACCTACCACGTCGTGCCCGGCAAGGTGCTGGCCGCCGATGTTGTGGGCCTCACCTCCGCCACCACGGTTCAGGGTGAGGACATTGCGATCGAAGTGGTCGACGGTGGCGTCTTGCTCAACGGCAACGCCAACGTGACCACCACCGACATCGAGGCCGTCAACGGCGTCGTGCATGTCATCGACAACGTGATTCTGCCCCCGTCGGTCGACGTCGATTCCCTCCTCGCCGAGCCGATGATGGGACTGATCGAGACCGCACAGGCCGCCGGCAACTTCACAACGTTCCTGGCCGCCGCCGACGCTGCAGAGCTGACCGGCGCGCTCGCCTCGGGTGCCCTCGGCAAGCTGACCATCTTCGCTCCCACGGATGAGGCCTTCGCCGCCCTTCCCGAGGGAACACTGGATAGCCTCCTCGCCGACACCGAGGCACTGACAGCCGTGCTCACCTATCACGCCACGCTCGGTGAGGTGCTGGCAGCCGACGTTGTCGAGCTCGACAGCTACGCCTCGCTGGCCGCCGGTGCTCCCGTCACCATCGAAGTGGTAGACGGAACGGTGGTCCTCAACGGCTCAGCCAATGTCATTCAGACCGACATCATGACGTCGGGTGGCATCATCCACGTCATCGACGCCGTCCTGATCCCCCCGAGCTCCTAACCGGCTCCAACCACGTGAAAGCCCCCGGGACCCCCCGGGGGCTTTTGCGCGTCCGGGCCCACCGGTGCGCGACCCGGCCCGAGGTGTAGTAGAACTCGGAGGTGAGCGATTCGACCGAGTCTGGGAGACCCGCCTACCTCGCCGTCCTCACCCTCGGTGCCCTCGGAGTGGTGTTCGGAGACATCGGCACAAGCCCCCTGTACGCCTTTCGTGAGGCGTTCACGGTTGCCGACCTCGAGGTGTCCGAAACGGGCGTGCTCGGCGTCCTCTCTCTGATCCTGTGGGCGCTGGTGCTGGTCGTATCAATCAAGTACCTGAGCTATGTGATGCGGGCCGACAACGACGGCGAAGGCGGAATCCTGGCCCTCACGTCTTTGCTGATCCGCAAGTCGTCCCGATCACGCGGCCGGCTATTTCTCATCGGAGTCGGACTGTTCGGCACTGCACTGCTCTACGGGGATGGAATGATCACCCCGGCCATCTCGGTCCTATCGGCCGTGGAGGGCCTCGAAGTCGCTGTGCCGTCGCTCGGCCCGTGGGTGTTGCTCATCGCCGCGGTGATCCTGGTCATCCTGTTCACCAACCAGCACCGGGGAACCGGAACCCTCGGCACCCTGTTTGGCCCGGTGATGGTGGTCTGGTTCGTCGTTTTAGCGATCCTCGGCGTCGCACAGATCGTCCGCGAGCCGGCGGTCCTGCAGGCACTCAGCCCGTTCGAAGCCATCGGGTTCGTCGCCTCCGAGCCCCGGTTCGCCTTCCTGGCGCTGGGCGGGGTCTTTCTCGTAGTCACCGGCAGTGAAGCGCTGTATGCCGACATGGGACACTTCGGAACCCGTCCCATACGCCTCGCCTGGTTCGGATTGGTGTTCCCGGCTCTGGTCCTCAACTACTTCGGCCAGGGTGCCCTGCTCCTGCGCGACCCCGGGGCGATCGAGAACCCGTTCTACAACCTTGCGCCCGACATGTTCGTGCTGCCGCTGGTGGTCCTCGCCACCCTCGCAACCGTAATCGCCTCCCAAGCGCTCATCTCCGGGGCGTATTCGCTGACATCGCAGGCGATCCAACTCGGCTACCTGCCCCGCCAACATGTCGACCACACCTCTCCCCGGGAGTTCGGACAGATCTACGTCTCGACCATCAATTGGATCCTGATGATCGCCGCCGTTGCCCTGGTATTCTCTTTTGGCTCATCCAGCAACCTGGCCGCCGCCTACGGGGTGGGGGTGGCCACGGATATGGTCATAACGACCCTGCTGCTGTTTGTCGTGATGCGAGACCATTGGAAGTGGCGGCCGGCCACCGTGATCGGCCTCACCGGAGTCTTTCTCGCCGTCGACCTGGTCTTCTTCGGCGCCAACATCACCAAGATCCCTGATGGCGGCTGGTTCCCGCTGGTGATCGGCGTGATCGGCTTCACGCTCATGGCCACGTGGAAGAAGGGCAAAGAGTTGATGAACGCCCGCAGCAAGCGCACTGAGCTGCCCATCGAACGGTTCATCGCCTCGATCAGCACCCACCCGCCGGGGCGCGTCAAGGGCACCGGCGTCTATCTGTTCAATCGAGCCGGGGCAACCCCACCCACGCTGCTCACCAACCTGCGCCACCACGAGGTCCTGCACGAAACCGTCGTCCTGGTAACCGTTGAAGTGGCCGGACAGCCCCGTATTCCCCAGGCCCGCCGCGCCGCCGTGCACGCCCTCGGCGACGGCTTCTTCCAGGTCGTGCTGTTGTATGGCTTCATAGAGGACCCCGACGTGCCTGAGGCTCTGCGCAACATCGTGTCGACCAGCTTTGGATTCGATCCCGTGGAAGCCACCTACTTCATTGGACGGGAGACCGTACTCCCCAGCAGCCTGCCCGGGATGCAACTGTGGCGGGAGCACCTCTTCTCGTTCATGCACCGCAACGCCGCCAGTGCCGCCCGGTTCTTCGGGCTGCCCGCCGACAAGGTCGTGGAAGTGGGGATCCAAGTCCCGATTTAGGACCGAGCGGCCACGAGACGATCGAGCAAGGGCACCTGGGCCTGGTTGATGGTCGAGCGGGCATCGGCAATCGGGAACCAGCGCACCTCGGCCAGCTCCGGGAAGCTGCCACGCCGGCCCGAGCGGGGCGGCCATTCCATTTCGAAGGTGCCCGCCACCATCGTCGCCGGATCGAAATCACCCTCCAGCGCCCAGGCGACGACCCGCTTGCCCCCGGCTTGGCGGACCTCGCCCAATTCAATCGGATTCCCGGTGGGCGGCACCCAGCCGGTTTCCTCCTCAAATTCGCGGTAGGCAGCCGCGATAGCGGTTTCGCCGGATTCGACGATTCCCTTGGGGATCGTCCAATGCTGCCGGCGCTCCCAGAACGGCCCCCCGAGACGGCCCAGCAACACCTCGAGGTCCGCCTCGCGGAGGCGATAGAGCACGATTCCAGCGGACACCACGGCCATGGCAAAACCCTATCGAGCGCGCCGTTCGGGTGGTCGGGACCAGGGGAATCTGCCGGGCGGCCCGCCGTTTGCCTAGATTCGCGACGTGGACGTTGGGCTTCAGGTCAGTGGTGGGTACGACGCGGTGGTGGCAGCGGCGCGGTGGGCGGAGGCGGAGGACTTTGTCGCGTTTGCCCTCCCCGACCACTACGTCGGCGGCCTGGGGACGGACACCGCCGCCACGGGTGATGCGTTCGACGGGTTGGTCCAGCTGGCCGGCCTGGCACGCGACACCAGCCGCATCGAGCTGTCGATGCTGGTGAGCCCGATTACCTTCCGCCACCCCGCCGTGCTCGCCAAGACCGCCGTGACCATCGACCACATGTCGGGCGGCCGGTTCACGCTCGGGGTCGGCACCGGCTGGCTGGAGCGGGAGCACGAGATCTTCGGGTTCCCCTTCCCGGAACGGGCGGTCAGGTTTGACATGATGGAAGAGGCCCTCGCCTACCTGCAGGCAGCGTTCGCGAATGATGCCGCCGGTTTCGCCGGTCGGTTCTTCGAGCTGGAGGCGATTTCCGTTCAGCCCAAGCCACTCACCAGGCGGCGGTTGGTGGTCGGGGGGATGGGCAGCACACGAACCCCGGCGCTCGCCGGCCGGTACGCCGACGAATACAACGTCTATCCCGCCGGACGCGCAGAGCTCGAAGGACGCATTCGGCTGATGCGGGAGGCGGCGAGGGCGGCGGGCCGTGACCCGGACGCCATTTTGATCAGTTCCTCAGGTCAGGTGGTGACGGCCGAGACCCGAGATGGGTACGACGAGAAGCTTGCGGCGCGAGCAGCCGAGCTGGGCATGGATGTTGACGAGCTAGAGCAGCACTACGCAGTGCGCAACACCCCCCGGGGCTCACACGACGAGGTTCGCGAACAGTTGCGTACCCTGGGCGACGTCGGCGTGACCCGCTTCTACCTGCAGCGCCCGGCGGAGTTCGATCGAGAGGCCGAGCGGGGCCTGGTGGCGGCGATCCGCTCTATTTGACGACGCCGCCGCACCTCGTTCGGTTGGTCAGGCGGCCCGGCCGTCCACGATGTCGGCCTGGTAGGGCTCGATCATGATGCATTCGCCGGGGCACTCTTCGGCTGCCTCGATGGTGTCGGCAATGAGGCTATCCGGCACCCGGGCGACCCCCCGAGAGCCCTCCGGCCCATGGCCATCGCTTTCGGCGCCGTCGAACACGATGGTTTCGCCGAAGTGCTTGGCCTCTTCTTTGACGACCCACAGGCCGTCGTCGCGTTTTTGAAAGACGTCGGGAGCGATCTCCTCGCATATCCCGTCGCCGGTGCAGAGGTCCTGGTCGATCCAAACGATCAGCTGGGTTTCTTGGGCCATGGTCAGTCCTCCTGGGAAGTGACGTCGGGATGGGGTAAACGGGGTTCTGAGTTGGGTGTGCGGGCTTCTTCGCCAGCTTGTTTTAGCAGGCGACGGGCGTGATCGAACGCGGCGACGCTGGTTCCCCGCTTTAGATGGGCGAAGGCTTCAACTTGGCGGATGAATCGTCCGCTCCGGCGGAACTTCTCGCCGATCTGATCGTGGGTCTCCCCCTGTGCAAGGAGTGTCAAGACCCGGCTTTCCAGTGCGTCGGGCGCCTTGCGGGAGTTGGCAGCCGGCCGGGGATGGCGGGTCCAGCGGATCATGCGGCGAATGTGGGCGGGGCTCCTGCGAAATCGAGCAGCGATCTCGTCGATCGGAGTGCCCTCGTCGAGCATCGCCATGAGACGCCGTTCGGCAGGTCTGAGATTGGCCTCGTTCATCGCTACTCCTCATCGCTAGCCCCCCTCTTTACCCTTCCTCGCCGGCATCCAAACACCCGTGCCACACCGGGGTTTCGGGACTGCCATCATGGGGTAACCGCAGACATTCGAGAGTGGGAGTTCCACGATGACATGCGCACATGAGGCCTGCACCTGCGAGATTGTGGCCGACGACGGCTACTGCGCGCCGACCTGTCGGCTCGGCATCAGTGAGGCCGGTGAGCCCTGCAAGTGTGGCCACGCCGATTGTTCGGCGACCACCGGCGCTGCCTCGGCGGAGGGCTGAGCCTCGGTGGAGCCGATCCCGGCCACGCCAAACCGCACCACCGCCACCACCGCGGGCGGGTACCGGCTCCAGCTCACGCTGGTCGACCTGATCGACCTGACACTGCAAACCCAGCACCTGCGCTGGAACCTGCCCGACGACGAGACCGCGCTTCGCTCCCAGCTGGATGACTTCGACGCACTCGTGCGGGCCGGCTCCGACACGGTGGCCGCTCGTCTTCGCGAGCTCGGCGTGGCCCCGGACGGCCGCATCGGCACTGCGTCTCTCGACCTCCTCTTCGAACCGCTACCGACCGGTCCGCTTGAGGCTGCGGCCGCGGTGGCGGCCTTCACTCACCGCCTGACCCAGTTCGGGGACCGCCTCCGCGAGAGCCTCGACGTCGTGATCGGAGCTGATCCCGAGTCGGCACCGGTGCTCGAAGCGCTCGATGCCGAGATAGTGGAGTGGGCTGCATCCTTTGGAATTCCGACCGAGCCGGAGACCGACTCCGCCTGACGGTCCCGTGACCACGGTCCGCCGACCTCTACCATCCGCGCCATGACGCAGAAGGTGCGGCACAAGATCCGCGAGTCTGCGGCGCAGCGGCGCGAGCGCCTCAAGCACCTGGATCGCAGACTGCATGCCCTCGTCTTCATCGCGGCCCTGCTGTCCATACCGGTTGCCGTTCAGCCTGGGGACATCACCGGCACCCTCCTGGTGGTCGACATCCTCGCTTGGGGCATTTTCGTCTTCGAGGCGGTGGTCAAGATCAATGCGCACGGCCGTCGCGAGTATCTCCGCAACCGCTGGAACTGGGTGGACCTCGGCATCATCATCCTGAGTGCTCCCTACCACCTGGCAACCGGGGTCGCCTTCATCGCCTCGATTGGGTCGATAGCCCGCCTCGCCCGCCTGGTGCGCATCGCGCTGGTGGTCATCAAGGTGTTCCGGGAGGGACGCTCCATCCTGTCCCGCCGCAACGCCCCGGCTGCCGTCGGGGTTGTGGCGCTCGCCACCGTCGGGGCCGCCGGCTTTGTATTCGTCGTGGAATCCCGGGCCGACAATCCCGCCTTCAGCGACTTTGGAGACTCGTTGTGGTGGGCGATGGTGACGCTCACCACCGTCGGCTATGGCGATATCTCTCCGACGACGACGGCCGGGCGGATCGGCGCGGTCATCCTCATGCTCGTGGGTATCGGCCTGCTTGGGACGCTGGCGGCGGCGCTGGCCGCCGTGTTCGTCGGCGAGGAAGCCGCCCAGGAGAGCGAGGTCGAGAGTCTTCGACGTGAAGTCGGCGAATTGCGGCAGTCGATCGAAACCCTGGTGGCCCGACTGGACAAGTGAGCGGGTACTCCCGAGGCGCCGGCTACGGTCGGTACACCGCCTGCGGATCTGCGGGGAGAGCATCGCAGGCCAGCGCATAGTCGGCCAGATCGGCCAGCTGGGTCGGCATCCACGGCGTGTCCACAAAGGCGCCGCTGTCCGCAATCGAGTCGAGCTTGACCTGAAACTGGGCGCACACCTGGTTGTCGGCCTCGAGTGCATCCCGATACGCCGCCATCTCCGGAGTGGCGGAGAGCTCCTCCCAATCGGCTGCGGTGGCCGCCCGGTCCGCCAGCGCCGCAATCGGCAGCGTCCGGAAGTACAAGGCATGGAGCTCGGCGAGGGGCTCGGGGGGCTCGATCTCGGCCGCAGTCGCAATCGCCGCGTCCTGGATTTCGGCAACGCGACTGAGAACCACATGCAGATCCTGGGGAGTGAAGTCGGTGAGCTGAGCTCCCTGGTCGTCGAACCCCAGGTGCGGACCCTGCCCGACGATGAGGACGAGGCCTTCGGGGCCGTTCACCAGGACTTCGTACTCCGCCAACCCCTGTTGGAATACCGCGTCGATCTCTTCGACGTACTCGGCCATCGACGGCTCGCTGTCGCTGCAGGCGGCCAGAAGGAGGGGGGCGAGGAGCGCAGCGGCGATCCACCCCAGGGTCATAGGGGCTCGGAACTTCCACATGTCGCCAGCGTATCCCGCTCGGCTCGGAAGCATCACGCCAGGTGACCGGTATGTCCGCCGCCCACAGCCCGTGATCCGGGCCTCGGCTCAGCCGTTGTTTGCCAGCGAGCGGGCCTTGGCGACCACGGCACCGGCGTTGATCGTCCACCCCACCCCAAAAGCGCGATCAACGATGATGGCGCCGTCGGGATTCCAGAAGGTCGCCTTCAGCCTCTCCACGGTCGGCTTGCGAAAGTCGTAGGGCACAAATCCGGCGAGGGCCCCATGCCAGGTCCGTTCCTCTTTCGGGAGGCGCAGTTCCCTTACGACGGCGGCGACGACCAGCAGCGCCGCCAGCACTTTGAGCGGCTTCACGCCGCTGGACCGTTTGGTGTTCGACGGCGCAGATTTCGGCATGCTGGGGAGGCTAGTCGTGGTGCAATCAATCACAGCTGTGGACCGCGCCGGCGGGTCGGCCGCTTGTATTGCGCGCATCCGCTCACCGCCTCAAGAAAATTGACATCCAGGGCGATAAGCCCAGCGAGGACAGGGTTGGCCCATCAGGGCGTGGAGGAGGAACAATGGGACGGATGCGGCATTTGCTGATGGCGATCGGCGTAGCGGTGATGGTCATCGCAGTTGGAGCGGCGGCTCTTGCCGCAGACGGTGACGTCGACCCCGTCACACTCGAGGACGTCGTGGTGGACACCGACGGCGATGGCCTCTCCGATGACGACGAGGTCAACATCCATTCCACCGACCCGAACGACCCCGACACCGACGACGACGGACTCACCGACGGCGACGAAATCACCACCCACTCCACCGACCCGCTCAAACCCGACACCGACGACGACGGCGTCCTCGACGGAGATGAGGTCAACATCCTGCAGACCGATCCCGCCGATGCGGATTCGGATTCCGGCGCGACCGAGACCAACGAGGGCGGCAACGAAATCACCGACGCCGACGAGGATCTCGACGGCGACGGCCTGAGCAACGCCGATGAGCTCTACGCCTACGGCACCGACCCGTTGGTCCCCAACGTCCTCGACGTTGTCGGAGTCGGGGAATGCACCGCCACGTTCACCGACGGAATCCTCGTCCTGGAGTTCGAGGGTGAGGTCACGCCGTTTGATCTCACCTCATTTGAGACGGGCAAGAAGCTCAACCACGGTCGAGTCGTTTCTACCGTCGCCCGTCAGGCTCCAAAGGAGTGCCATGGCGAGATCGTCTCAGCGGTAGCTCAGACCGATTGGGGCAAGGCGGGTGACCCCGCCCCGGAGGACCCGGACGGGGAGGAGATCCTCGGAGAGTCCGCCGCGGAATCGGCCGAAGACTCCGACGCCGGTCCCGGCGAAAACGGCAACAAGGGCAAGAAGCCGAAGAAGAACCGGTAGTCGCCTCCGACGACAAGCCGCTACCGCAGCGGGGCACCGACCTACGCTGGCGCCGTGCAGAGCACCGCAACGGGATGGCGGGAGCGCGTTCGCCACGTCATCTTCGACCACAACACGCCGGCGTCCCGGGGGTTCGACGTCGGCCTGCTGGCCCTCATCTTCCTCAGCGTCCTGCTGGTCATGTTCGAGACGGTCGAACAGATCGAGGCTCGGTACGACACGAGTCTTCTGGTCGCCGAGTGGATCATCACGATCTTGTTCACCATCGAATACTTCGCCCGCCTCTTCACCGTTGCCAACAAGTGGCGCTATGCCCGGAGCTTCTTCGGGGTCGTCGACCTCCTGGCGATCCTGCCCGTGTACGTGAGCCTGCTGCTGCCCGGTGCCCAGTCGTTGCTCGTCATTCGCTCGCTGCGGCTGCTCCGGGTGTTCCGGATTCTGAAGATGGCCCGGTTCATCAGCGAGGCCAACTACCTGGTTCAGGCAATCAAGGCCAGCTCCCGCAAGATCATCGTGTTCCTCATCGTTGTTCTGCTCATCAACGTCATCGTCGGTTCGACCATGTACCTGATCGAAGGGCCCGCCAACGGCTACGACTCCATGTTCCGCGGCCTCTACTGGTCCATCGTCACGATGAGCACCGTCGGGTTCGGCGACATCGCCCCATCGACGCCGCTCGGCCAGGTGCTCGCGGCCATGCTGATGATCGTCGGCTACAGTGTGATCGCGGTGCCAACGGGGATCGTCTCGGCCGAAGTTGCCAGCGCCCGCCGCCCCCGCCAGGAAGCGTGCCGCAACTGCGGATCAGCCGTTCACTCCGAGACTGCCCGCTTCTGCGACGCCTGCGGAATCGAACTACGGGGCTAACGCCGCAGGGCCAGCCGGCCCTTCCGCGGGCCGGTTGGCAATGCGTCCCGCCGGATCACCCGGCGGTCAGCTCCATCTCGAGACGGTTGGCCACTGCAACCCGAAGCCGGCACTCGTCCCAGACCACTTCGAGGTGGAAGAGCGCCCCGCCCTGGGGCACCACCCGGTACTCACCGGGGAGTCCCGCGCAGCTCAAGTTGCCGAAGATGCTTTGGCTTGGATCGGCCGGCCCCATCTCCGGGTCGTACTGCCACGCCGGCACATCGGCATCCGACGTGAACGTCACAGTGTCGCCTGCGGCTAGATAGGTACCCGCGTCGCTCACCGCAGCGTTGACGAGCACTCGGAAGGTGCCATCGTCGCCAAACTCAATCGCGGTCGGGAGGGGTGATGCCAGCCCGCCGGTGACCTTTCCGGTCGCCCCTGCCAGCGAGGCGGAATTCTCCACCTGAAGAGTCACAGCCGGCGGTTCCGGATTCGTCACGGCGGACTGACCGTCTGAGCCAACGTCCGGCTGTTCATCACCTCCACTCAGCACAACGGCAATGACGAACACGCCGAACAGGGCCGCGCCCACCAGCGCCGGAACGAGCCACCGCCGTCGGGTGGTGTTTTGGTGGTCAGTTTGTTCGAGGGTCGGCTTGTCTTGCGTCTGCATCTCTTCGCTCCTTCGCTGCGTTGTCGCCAGGAAGGCAGCCGGGGTCTGTCGATGCTCACGAAGCACAGCCGGATCGGGAACCGGGTTGGCTTCTTGCAGTCGGCGGAACGCCGTGTCGACAGACATCAGTACCTCCCCTCATCAGCAGCCCCGAGTGACAGATCGGAGGTGAATGGACGGGCTTCGAGGATCTTTGCCAGACGCTGTTTGGCGCGGTGGACACGCTGCTCGGCGGCGGAAACCGTGATGCTGACGACCACCGCAATCTCCGGGGCAGTGAGCTCCTCCCAGGCGGCGAGCAACAGGATCTCCTGATCTCGAGGCCGGAGACGCCGGACTGCCGCCAGGACCTCCTGGTCTTGTGCACGGCGCACCACCTGAACGTCGGGACCTTCGGCCGCCAGAGAAGTCACACTGGCGATGCGCCCAAAGAGGCGCATGCGGCGCCGGCCTGCCCGCCACCGGTTGGCCATGACGCCACGGGCTATTCCGTAGAGCCAGGGGCGAGCCGTATCCCAGTCGATTTCGTCGCTTCGCCGCCATGCCACGGCGAACACGTCGGCGGTGGCATCCTCGGCTTCTATTCGGTCGATGCGCCGGTTGCAGAAGGCGAGCACCTCGTCGTAGTGCTGCTCGTAGAGCATCGTGAATCTTGCCTCTCGACTGTCGGCCATCCTCCTGCTCCCAGCATCAGGCGCGTCTCTACACGTTGATTGTGCAGACCGACCCCAATCCTGACAGGTGTCAGGATTCCCGGTCGAGCGGACAACTCACCAATGAACCGGCGCCGCCGGTTCGCAGCATCGGAGTGACACAACGGGAGGGCCTGCACGGCCCTCCCGTTGCTTACGGGAATCGTCTGGCCGGCCGGCAGCGGACGGGCCGGCCCGGGTTCCTAGCCTGCAGCGATGGTCGACCGCCGCCTCAAGCCCATCTGGGTCTTCTCGACGCTGTCGGCGCTGCTCGGAGCGGGCTACGGCGTGCTGTTTACGATCGTGGGCGATTACCGCGATGCCTACGGCATCAGCGAGACCACCGTCGGCTGGATCATCGGCATTGGGTTCATCGTCGGCTTCATCTCTCAAGTCACGATTGGCCCGTTCGGCGATCGGGGCCACGCTCGGACCCTGGTGTACGGCGGAGCGATCTGCAACGCAGCCGGCTTGTTGCTGATGGGCTTCGGCACCACCGGCGGGGTCATCTTGCTCGGCCGCATCATCTCCGGTCTCGGCATCGGAGCGGCCGGCCCCGCCATCAAGCGGATCGTGGTGGTCGGCTCGGGAGAGCATCTCGGCCGCAACCTCGGTCGCCTCTTCTCAGCCGATGTCTTCGGATTTGCGATGGGCCCGGTCATTTCGGCGGTGCTGGTCGGCCCTTTCGGGCTGGCGGCGCCGTTCCTGGTGATCGTCGGCCTCACCGCGGTGGTCGTGCTCGCCACGCTCGGGCTGCACGTCGAGGAGGCCTCCGACCCCGAGCCGCGCCGATTCGCCTTCGATTTGTTGCGGATGCGGCCGTTCGCCGGTGCCGTGATGATCGGCTCGGCCACCTTCTTGATGATCGGCGCCTTCGACGCACTGTGGGATCTCGTCCACACCGATCTCCAGACACCGCAGTGGCTTGCCAACCTGGGCATCGCGCTGTTCGCCGTGCCGCTGGTACTGCTCGGGCCGACGGCGGGAAGGCTCGCCCAACGGATCGGCCCTTTCATCGTTGCTTCCGCTGGGATGCTAATCGCAACCATGTTCATGGGGGTCTACGGCGTCCTGACCACGGGCGTTGCCATCTTCGCGGTGGCGATGGTGCACTCCGTCACCGACGGACTCAGCTTCGCCGCGAGCGGCGTTGCCGTTGGCATGACTGCGCCGGAGCAGCGACAGGCCGGTGCACAAGGTGTCCTGGGCGGTATGCAGGCCCTGGCGGCCGGCGTGATGGCGCCGGTGACCGGGTGGCTCTACCAGAGCCACGGACAGCAGGCCGCCTACTGGGTGGCGGCGCTCGTCATGCTCACGATGGTGGCCGGCGGATGGGCCCTGGCAGGCCCGGAAGCACGACGCCTCAAACGCGGAGCCCCCGTGTCGATCGATCCGGCGGACAGTCCCCGCTGAGGGATCAGTCTTTAGGCAGCGGCGACGGTTCTCCCCTCGGCCATGGGCTCGCCGCCATGCTGATGATCGCCGGCTACAGCGTCCTCGCCGTGCCAACCGGGATCGTCTCGGCCGAAGTTGCCAGCGCCCCCGCCCCCACCAGGAAGCGTGCCGCAACTGCGGATCAGCGGTTCACTCCGAAAGCGGCCGCTTCTCTCCGGCATCGGGCTGCGAGCGTGACACCCCCGTTCGGAGGCGGGACAGACCTCACCTGCAGGCCCGGGCCGCCTCCATTCACTTCGTACGCGCCTACTCGGCTTCGAGCCCGGCGCTGGCGAGGAGCCCACCGCAGTGTTGGCCGGCGATTGGCGACGGCACATAGGTGTACCCGGGCTTCGTAATATCCACGACACAGAACTCCGTCGGCGTCACGTTTTTGAAGCGGTTTCGAA
>JABDLU010000014.1 GCA_013002865.1 Acidimicrobiia bacterium | reverse complement strand
TGGTTTGTGTCGGAGGGGTCTGATACGGTACGAACATATGTTCGATACAACGGAACGAGGGATCGAGAGCCTGGCGGGTGAGCACGCTGATGAGTTCTTCGATACCGCCACCGACGCCCAGATCGCTGCCGCCTACGCCGAGCAGGGTCCCCGGGTTGAAGTACCGATTGATCAGATGGAACCCGGGATCGAGCTCGCCGCCCGTCTCTCGGGCGTTCAGGTCGAGGCCTTGTCGGGTGAGGAGCAACTGGCGGTGTTGCGAGCCCAGCAGCGCATGGCCTCGCATTACGCGGCGGCGTCGTATGGGTCGATCGCAGCGGTAGCCGACACGGTCGATGCCATAGAGGATGACCCTGCTTTGGCGGCTGAGTCAACCGCAGCGGAGATTCGGGTGGCGTTGACGCTGACCCGCCGCCGTGCCGATGACCAACTCCACCTCGCCCTGCGCCTCCGGCGGCGTCTCCCCGCGGTGTGGGCGGCGTTGTCGGCGGGGCGGATCGATGTGGCACGGGCCCGGGTTTTGGTAGATGACACCGACCACCTGTCGATTGGTCTCGCCCAACAAGTCATAGCCGACATCCTCCCCGATGCAACAGGGTTGACCACGGGGCAACTCCGTGCCCGGCTCCGGCGTCTCTGCATCCAAGTCGACCCCGCAGAAGCCACCGACCGGTACCGGGCCGCCATCTCGGACCGGCGAGTGATCACCCAACCCACCCCTGAGGGCACCGCCCATCTGTTCGCCTACGATCTTCCCCCTGATCAGGTGACAGCGGTCACCGACCGTATCAACCGGCTCGCCCGGACCCTGCGCCGGGCCGGGGAGGACCGGTCGATGGACCAGTTACGAGCCGATGTGTTCATCGATCTGCTCCTCGGTACCCGCCACCCCACCGGTGGTGGGGTGGTTGATATCCGGGTCGACCTCGCCACCCTCGCCCGCCTGGTCGACCATCCCGGCGACCTGGCCGGGTACGGGCCCGTCATCGCCGACATCGCCCGCCAGGTCACCGAACACACCGGCACCGAATGGCGCTACACCGCCACCGACCCCACCACCAGAAGACCCGTCGACACCGGAACGACACGTCGGCGTCCCACCACCACCGACCGCAGGTTTGTTCAGACCCGTGACACCCACTGTGTGTTCCCCGGCTGTCGCATGCCCGCCACCACCTGCGACCTCGACCACACCACCCCTCATAGCCAAGGCGGACCCACCACCCCAACCAACCTCGCACCCCTGTGCCGCCACGACCACCGCATCAAACACACCGGCTGGACCTACCACCCACAAGAAGACGGCACCTACCACTGGACCAGCCGCCTCGGCGCCACCTACAAAACCAAACCACCCTGACCCGGGCCGGGCCCTGAGCCTGCTTTGTTGGACCCCAGCCTTTCTTGTTGAGCTACCTTCCTTGCGAGTCGAGAGACAATTCGACACACTACGGTGCTGCCTGGGGCGTTTAGCTCAGTTGGGAGAGCGCTTCCCTTACAAGGAAGAGGTCGGCGGTTCGAGCCCGTCAACGCCCACGATGCTCCATTGAGAGAGCGCTTCCCTACCCATCTCCCAGAGGGAAGAGGTCGGCGGTTCGAGCCCGTCAACGGGAACCCTGCGGGTTCCTTGCGAGTTGCTCCGCAACTCGAACATAGCCGGCATTGAGAGAGCGCTTCCCTACCCATCTTCCAGAGGGAAGAGGTCGGCGGTTCGAGCCCGTCAACGCCCACGATGCTCCATTGAGAGAGCGCTTCCCTACCCATCTTCCAGAGGGAAGCGGTCGGCGGTTCGAGCCCGTCAACGGGAACCCTGCGGGTTCCTTTCGAGTTGCTCCGCAACTCGAACATAGCCGGCATTGAGAGAGCGCTTCCCTACCCATCCATCGACGGAGGGCGCCCCACAATCGATGGATTCAGTCGCGCAGCGCCGACATGGATCGCAGCGTCTCGGACAACCGGTCGGCCAACATCCGGGCGAAGAAGCGATGCATGGCGGCGCCCAACTCGGGATGCTGCTTATCCATCAGATCAAACGCGCTCTCGGGCAACCGGTAGATGACGCTCGGCTCCTCCGCGATCACCGACGCCGTCCGCTCCCCACCGAGGTACAGGGACATCTCCCCGACCACGGTGCCGGGTCCCATGGTGCGTAGGCGGAGCGGCGGTCCGGCGCCTGTGACCAACTGCGCCGTCAACAAGCCCGATTCGAGGAAGTAGACATCGCCCGCAGGGTCTCCCTGCCGGATGATCTCGTGGCCGGCCGCAACCTCTATCCGAACGAGGTAGTCGCCGATCGCTTCCACGCCGACTGTGTCCAACTCCTGGGAGAGTCGATCCAGGAGGGCCGCCTCGGAGACACCGGCGGCACCGGCACCTTCAAGCAGGCGATCCTCGCACCATTCCAACCCGCGATCCAGTTCGGAGAAGAAGCGCACCTCCTCGCTTTCGGTGATCCCGCCTCGCTCCAGTTGCGGCTGGACACCATCCCGCAACCCGGTGAACACCAGCGTGAAGCCGTGTTGGGCACCTATCTGCACGGCTTTCGAGAAGCTGAGGACGGCAGACGAGTCGAGGCCGATAACCCGACGGAAGTCGACCAGGAGGTAACGGAGCGACGGTAGCTCCTCATCCTCAGCCCGTGCTCTGGCTCGCTCCAGGAGCCGGTTGGCGGTGCCGAAAAACAAGAACCCCTGGAGCTCGAAGACGTGCACCGCCCCTCCGCCGGCGCGGAGCACCTCGCGCTCCTCCAGTGAGCGATCTACCTTGCTCCTGGCCGTACTGGCGCTCAGTTCGTGTTTGACGACGTCGGTCCGGCTTGATTTCACCACGAACAGAACGACCGCAAGGGCGATACCCACCCCGACGCCCTGAAGGAAGCCAAACGCCGCGATCACGAAGAGGATGAGCATGACGACCACGTAGTCGGCTCGAGGTAGTTGCGCCCAGGCGTCGACGGCCCATTCGATCAGAAACGAGAGACCCAGGAAGAGCAGCAGGCCGCCAAGGACGGGACGCGGAAAGAGAGACATGGGAGCCGCTCCAGCGAGCAACACCACCAGGCACACCCCGGCCGCAACGATACCGACGAGGCGGCTGCGCGCTCCCGAACGCTGGGCGAGCGCAGTGAGGCTCAGCGAATGGAACCCCGCCAACCCGCCACCGAATCCGGCAACCAGATTGGCAGCTCCGGCGGCCCGAAGCTCCCGGTTGAGGTCCACGTCACGACCGGCAACCAGTTCGATGCCGCTGGCATTCAGCAAGAGAGCCAGGACGGCGACCATCACCATCGTGGCGACCCCGGCCGCCTGCTCGATCACAGCCCCCCAGTCGGCCTGACCGAACGACTCCAGCATCCACGGCCTCCACAGTCCTGCGTCCGGGAAGGGCCCGAGCAGCCAGCCTCCCGCTTCGGCCTCCGAGACGGAACTCCCGGAGAGCATCACCGCCGTGTAGAACACGATGATCCCGGCCGCCACTAGGCCGGGGGTGACGAGGAAGTGATCGAAGCGGCGCAGCAGCACCAGCAACACGACGGCGAAAACGAGACCGGGGAGCCATTTCGCCACGGCGGTGCTCGATACCAGGTCGCCGGCCGAATCGAGCGACATCTCGAGCCCCGTGAGAACCCCGACCCCGCCCTTGGCGAGGAGCCATCCCGTCCCGGCCAGGAACCCACCTACGACGGGGTACGGAACGAAGCGAACGAGATCACCGAGCCGAAAAGTTCCAAGGAGGAGGAAAACGACACCGGTTGCGATCGTGCTCATTCCCACGGCCAGAATGACGGTCAGGAAGATGTCTGGATCGCCGGGGTCCAAATTCGCCGCGATCGCGGCGGCAGCCAAAGCCAGAACGGCGGCGGTGCTGTCCTGAACCGAAGCAACCGTTCCCGGGAAGCTGCTCAGCAACGCCACGATCGTCATCACAGCCACCGCCCCGAAGAGCGCTATGCCGATCCCCGACGGGAGGTAGATCGCCAGCGAACCAGAAAACACCAGGGCGGCGAACGAGGTGGCAATCACCACCTCCAGCACGCCCATGACGACGCCCTGGGTCAGGGCGGGGATCAGCGTCGCCACGGCACCGGCCCGACCTGTGGATCCTTCGGCGCCAGGTTTCACGCTGCCCTCCTCCAGGTCCGCGACGGCCGCCACGGAGTACTGCCGACCCTACCGAGCGCCAATCAACGGCGCGGAGGAACCGGGGACGGCTATTCACGGTCCGCTTCTCTTGATTCGCTGCACTCGCCACCGCCATCTGAACCGACCTATGGCTGTGACGAGCTGGCGCGCAAGCGGTTTCTACACCACCCCGGCCATGCCCTTCAGAAGTTGATCTGCCGACTGCTACCCGGCGCTGACCACTCCGGCGACGGCGGACCAGCCGGCCTCGCCCCACTCGTAGGCGATCTCCGGGGGGATGGAGGTGTTGGTGTTCTTCAGCCGGACGACACCGGCGTCGTGGTAGCCGACGGTGTCGATGCCGTCGCTGTCCCAGTCGCCGATGGCCATGGCGTCGGTCGGGCCGACGCTGAACGAGCCGTCGACCGTGGCGACATCACCTGTTGGTAGGTCCTTGGTATAGAAGACCATGCCGGTCGACGGGCGGTAGAGAAACACACCGTCGGCGACCCCACTGGCGCTGCCACCGTGGGCGACGTCGCCGGGCTGACCGAACCAGAACGACATGTGGGCGATGCCGGTGTCGTTCGTATCGCGGAGGAATACGCGGCCATTCCGATAGACGCCCAAACTGTCCTTGCCGTCGCCGTCCCAGTCGCCGACCAGCACCTGGTCTCCCGGCGCGCCGTAATAGAACGTCAGGCCGGCATCGGCGACGGCGACGGAGCCGTCGGCCGGGATGCTGTTGGTGAGGTAGACGAAGCCGCTCGACGGGCGATACATCCCGGGGGTGGCGATCCCATTGCCGTCCCAGTCACCGAGCAGCGGCACGTCACCCGGCACGCCAAACCAGAACGTCCAATCCGGCTGCCCCTCCACCCGCAGGTGCCACCGGCCGTTCGGCTCGACGAGCACCACCTCACTCGCAGGCGGCGGCTCGGGCTCGGGGTCGGACAGGCCGAGATAGTCGAGCGCCAGCACCTCACCGGGGGACCCCAGCGTCAACAGGGCTGGGGGATCCCATGCCCAGCGGTCGTGGTGCCCGTAGACGTACCCGACGGCGCCGGCCGCCACAACGGCCTGCGCATCATCGAGGATGTCCTGTGGGGTCACCAGCACCACCGGATCGCAAAACGGCGGATCGTCGTCCTCGTAGCGCACCTCGGCGGCCACCACCGGCTTGCCGTACACCGCCAGTCCCTCGAGCGCCGACTGCAACTCGGCAGGCGACAGGCAGTGGTGATTGAGCGAGACGAAGTCGAGCCAGGGTTCATCGGCAAACACGTGCCAGCTCGACGCGAACCCTCCGGGGCCGTAGGTGACCGGTTCGTTTGCGCCGGCGGCGGCGAGTCCGGCCGACATCATCGCCCACGTTTCGAGAGTCGAGGGCTCCGAGTCGCCGAAGTAGTAGTCGCCACCCATCACCCAGGCATACAGGGCCGGGTGGCCGCCCCACCGCTGACCGAGCAGGAACCCGTAGTCGTAGGCCTTCTGGCCGTTCTGGGGGTCATCGGGGTCGAAGAAGTCGTCCAGGGCAGGCTCGGAGTGCCCGGCAATACCCGGCCGGACCCCGCTGTAGTCGGTTCCCCAGGCCGGGGCGATGGCGATCTGCAGCCCCCGCTCGGCCGCCTCGTCCAGCACCAGGTCGACATAGGCCAGGTAGGCGGGATTCGGGGACGAAAAGCTCTCCAATGCCTCGCCCGCATAGTTCTCGGCGGCGAGCCCGCCCTGCCAGTAAAACGGGGCCAGGGAGATCCACACCCCCGAGAAGCCCGCCGTGGCCAGGTGATCGAGATACTGCTCGAGCTCGGCCGGGTCCGTCTTGTTCGGCAGCGACCACACGGTGTCCCACATCTCGGCCAGCGGTGCCGCCTCCGCCTGCCCGTTGGGGGCCGCCCAGCCACTGAAGACGAGCAGAACCGCCAGAACCACTGATCGCATGGAAGAACCCTTTCAGAACCGCGCTGTGTGATCACAGTACCCCTGTTTTGGCTGAGTGGGCACAGCAAGCCCTCGCGACGGCCCCGGGCCGATGCGTCCGGAGTCCTCAAGCCACCCCTGCCGGCGTCCGAAAACACAACCGGAAGCCGCTACAAACCGGAGGAGTCGGCACCGCATGGCACGACCTCGACCACAGGACAACTGGGATGCGATGGTCAAGCTGTATCTCGACGAGATCGGCACCTACGATCTGCTCGACGCCGCCGGCGAGGTCGAGCTCGCCAAGCTGATCGAAGAGGGCGAAGCCGCCCGCCAATCCTTGACCCGGGCTCGCTCGGGAGCCCGCCGGGCCGAGCTCGAGGAGATCCTGCTGGCCGGCGAGGACGCCAAGGCCCGATTCATCCAGGCCAACCTGCGCCTCGTGGTGTCGATCGCCAAGCGCTATACCGCCTCTGGTCTCCCCTTCCTCGACCTCATCCAGGAAGGCAACCTCGGCCTCATCCGGGCCGTCGAGAAGTTCGACTGGACCAAAGGGTTCAAGTTCTCCACCTATGCCACCTGGTGGATCCGCCAGGCCATCAACCGGGCGATCGCCGACAAGGCCCGCACCATCCGGGCGCCGGTCCACATGACCGACACCATCGGGCGCATCCAGAAAGCCGAGTCGTACATCTATGCCCGGGTCGGCCGCTCCCCCACCATCGATGAACTGGTTGAAGAGACCGGGATCGAGCGCCGCAAAGTCATGCAGGCCATCAAGGTCGCGCCAGAGCCCATCTCGCTGTTCGACCCGGTCGGCGACGACGGCGCCACCGTGGGCGACTTCATCGAAGACCACGAGTCGCTGAGCCCCTTCGAATTCGCCGCCGCCAACCAGCGCAAGAAAGTGCTCGCCGACCTCCTCGCCAACCTGAACGAGCGCGAGCAGCGGGTGCTCACCCTCCGGTTCGGCCTGCAAGACGGGATCCCCCGCACGCTCGACCAGGTGGGCCGGGAGTTCCGCCTCACCCGGGAGCGAATCCGCCAGATCGAGGGCAAGGCCATGGCCAAGCTGCGCCACCCCGCCAACCCCGGCGGAGTGCAGGCGTTCGTGTCGCTCAAGGGCTGACACCAGGTAAGGTGCCCCGATGCACCGGCGATTCCTGGCACTACTGACGCTCGTCCTGCTGGCGGCAGCCTGCAGCGGCGACGCCGATGACGACTCGGCCGACTATTTCTCCCAGGCGGCCGCCGTCACCACCACCTACGAGGCTGCGGCTGCCACGCACTTTGCCGAATACACCGAGGCCCTTCGTCCTGCTGAAACCGAAGAAGCCGCCGACGCGGCGTTCGTCGATGCGACCCGCAGCTTGTTCGCCAATCTGGCCGGCGACTTCGAGCCGGTCGTCGACACCCTGGCCGAGCTCACCCCACCGGAGTCGGCGGCCACCGAGCACGGACAGTGGCTGGAGGCGAGTCGCGCCCTCAACACGTTGTTTCAGGACACCGATGCGGCGGTTGCACCACTCGAGGACCCCGGCGCGATCGACTCGATCCTCGTCGATCTGCCGATCGGCGATGTACAGGCGGCCTACCGGACGGCCTGCGAAGCGGTTGCCGCCCTGGCGCTGGAGCAGGACGAGGTGATCGCCTGCGCGCCGCCCACCGGCAGCACCTAGCGGGTCTCCTCGATCCAGCGATCACCCGTGGCATGGGGGAGCTTCGTCGATGAGGCCGGTCCCCACGTCCCGGCTGCGTAGGCCTCGGGTGCCGGCGGGTTGTCCAGGATCGGCTGATACAGCTTCCAAGCCGCCTCGACCTCGTCTGCGCGGACGAACAGCGTCTGGTCGCCCAGCACAATGTCCTCGATAAGTGTTTCGTAGGCGCCCGGAAGCTTTCCGAAGGCGGCGGCGTAACGAAAGTCGAGGGGCACCGTTTGGAGGCGCATCTCCTCGGTTGGCGCCTTGACGTCGAACAGCAACTCGAAACCCTCGTTTGGCTGGAGCGTGATGATCACCGCATCCGAGTGGACCTCGCAGGCCCCGTCCACCTCGAACAAGCGGACCGGTGGCTCATTGAACCGCACCACGATCTGGGTGAGACGCTCCGGGAAGCGCTTGCCGGTCCGGAGGTAGAAGGGCACGCCTTGCCAGCGCCAATTGTCGATGTGGAGCCGCAGGCTGACGGCCGTCTCGGTCGTCGAGTCGTCCGCTACGTTCTTCTCATCGCGATAGGCGGCCACCTCCTCGTCCTCGACGACGCCGCTCTCGTACTGGCCGAACACCACGTTCTCGGGACGGATCGGCTGGATCGACCGGAGGACCTTGACCTTCTCGTCCCGAATGGCGTCGGCCTCTAGCTTGACCGGGGGCTCCATCGCCACCAGCGACAACACCTGGGTGACGTGGTTCTGGATCATGTCCCGGAGAGCACCGGCCGTGTCGTAGTACCCGGCCCGGGAGCCGAGCCCGAGGTCCTCGGCAACGGTGATCTCGACGCTCCGGACCAGCGACCGGTTCCAGCTGGATTCGAACAGGGCATTGGCAAACCGGAAAACCAGCAGGTTCTGAACCGTCTCCTTGCCGAGGTAGTGGTCGATGCGATAGGTCTGGCTCTCATCGAAATGAGCGTGCACGTGCTCGTTCAGCTCATGGGCCGACTCGACAGAATGGCCGAACGGTTTCTCTACCACGAGCCGGGTGAAGCCCGGGCCCTCGTTGAGACCGGTGGCCGCGATGGCGTCGATCGTGGACGGGAACGCCCCCGGCGGGATGGCCAGATAGAACACTCGATTGCCGGGCAAATCGTTTGCCTGCTCGATGTCGGTGATCTTGTCGGCCACCGCATCCCATCCGCCCTCGGTGGAGAGGTAGTGGATCGACGAATCACACCACGCCGAAATGATCTCGCTGTCGACGCCGGCGATCTCCAGGCTCTCCCGGGCCCAGTCCCGGAACTCACCATCGGACTGAGCCGTCCGGCCCAGACCCAGCACGTGTAGGCCGTCCTGCCAGCCGTGGCGAGAGACCAGATGGGCGATGGATGGCAGCAGCTTGCGGCGGGTCAGGTCGCCGGTGGCACCGACGATCACGAACAGCGTGGGCGAGAAGTCGCTCATGTGTCCTCCCGGCGCACGGCGTGCCCGCCAAACTGACCGCGCAACGCCGACAGCACCCGGTCGCTGAACTCCACTTCGTCGCGTGAGCCGATGCGGCGCATCAGCGCCAGCGTGATGACCGGGGCGGCCACGTCCAGCTCGATGGCCTCCGCCACCGTCCAGCGCCCCTCACCCGAGTCGGGAACGTAGGGAGCGATCCCATCCATCGTCGGGTTCTCGTCGAACGCCGCAACGGCCAGGTCGAGCAGCCAAGACCGGATCACACTGCCGTGCTGCCATACCCGGCCGATCGCCGACAGATCCAGCGAGAACTCGGTCTTGTCGTGCAGTATCGCAAAGCCCTCGGCGTAGGACTGCATGATCCCGTATTCGATGCCGTTGTGGACCATCTTCACGAAGTGGCCCGACCCGACGGGGCCCATCCGGCCCCACCCGGTGGCCGGTGACGGCGCCAGGGTCTCGAACACCGGCCTGAGCGCCTCGACGGCGTCCTCGTCGCCGCCGACCATCATGCTGTAGCCACCTTCCAGGCCCCAGATCCCGCCCGAGGTCCCGACATCCAGCAGATGCACTCCCCCGGCGGCCAGCCGGGCTGCCAGATCCACGGTGTCCTTATAGAACGAGTTCCCCCCGTCGATGACGGTATCGCCGGTTTCGAGCAGCTCACCGAGCTGCTCGATCGTCGAGCGGGTGGGGTCCCCGGACGGCACCATGACCCACACCCGCTTGGGCGCGTCCAGTTGCGTGACGAGGTCGACCAGCGATTCGGCCCCGGCCGCCCCGGCCTCCACGGCTCGTGCGACGGCATCGGGGTTGCGGTCGTAGCCAACCACCTGGTGACCGCCCCGCAAGAGACGCTCGGTCATGTTGGCGCCCATTTTGCCGAGGCCGACCATTCCTAACTGCATATATTCACTCCCCTGGATAGATACCGAACGACGCCAGCTCGTCCTGCAACCGGGCCGGCGCCTCGTATCGGATGGTGAGCATTCCCTCGCTGCGGGCACATTCGAGGTTCAGCTCCCGGTCGTCGATGAACAGGCACTCCTCGGGTCGGCGCTGGGTCAGGTGGAGGGCCATCCGGTAGATCTCTCGGTCCGGCTTCTTGACACCGAGAAATCCCGAGCTGAAGAACACGGAGAAGGTCGAGCGCAAGTCGAAGCGGTCGATCCTCATCTGGTTTATCTCGACTGACTCGTTGTTCAGCGTCGCCATGAGATACCGGCCGGAGCGAGCCAACCCGGCAGCCAGTGACAATGTGTCGGGGATCGGCTCCGACTCGGCCATCATGCCTGCCCGGAATGCTTCCCGGGTGAAGTCGCGCCCCCGGTAGAAGATGGTGCGGTCCAGGTAGTCGTCGAGGGTCATGCGGCCGGTCTCGAACGCGTCGGCCACGAACTCGTGCCGGTCATCAAACTCCGCAAGGTCCAGCCCGAAGGATTCGATGCAATGGCGACGGCTGTCGCGATCCCACCCATTGCTGAGCAGAACGCCCCCGACGTCGAAGAACAGCGCGGTTATGTCACGCAAGCGAGCTCACCGTGTCGACCAGTGTCTCGAGGCCGGCGGCGGCATCCTGGCCGAGCCGAACCCGCAGCACGGTCCGGCCCCGGTCTTGCAGCGCCCGGTAGTCGCCTTCGGCCTGGCCGGCCA
>JABDLU010000218.1 GCA_013002865.1 Acidimicrobiia bacterium | reverse complement strand
CTCCACACCGAGATCCGGGTGGTGGACGAGGAGGGAAACGATGTGGCGGTCGACGCCGTCGGCGAGCTGCTGGTGCGCGGCCCGAATGTGACCCCCGGCTACTGGGAGCGCCCCGAGGCCAACGAGGAGTCTTTCACCGATGGCTGGCTCCACACCGGTGACGCCGCGAGCATCGATGAGGATGGCTACGTGTACATCGTCGACCGTTGGAAGGACATGTACATCGCCGGCGGGGAGAACGTCTACCCCGCTGAGGTGGAGCAAGTCCTGTTCCGGTACGACAACCTGGTCGATGTGGCTGTGATCGGGGTGCCCGACGAGCGCTGGGGTGAGGTCGGCATGGCAGTGGTGGTTCCCCGGGACGCCACCGGTTTTGATCCGGACGATCTGCGGTCATTCTGCGAGGGCAGGCTGGCCCGGTACAAGATCCCCACGCACGTCCGCACCCTCGACGAGCTGCCCCGGAACGCGGCCGGCAAGGTCCTCAAACGCCTGTTGAAGGAGACTCTGACAGCCGGAGCGGGGGAGTCATGATGGAGCGGCTCGTGTTGCTCGATCGGTCGGAGATGGGTTCGGTGATCACGTTGAACCGGCCGCACCGCGCCAACAGCCTGATACCGGAGCTGCTCAGTCAGCTGAAAACCGCCCTGCTCACCGCGGCAGACGATGGCGCTCCAATCGTCCTCACTGCCAACGGCGCTGCGTTCTCGACCGGTGGCGACATCGGGGCGTTCTGGCAGCACCGTGCCGATCTTGCTGCCTACGCAGAGACGGTGGTCGGCCAGCTCAACGATGTCATCCTGACCATGCTCGGTCTCCCGGTGCCGATCGTGACACCGGTCCACGGCCCCGTGACCGGGGGGTCATTCGGCCTCATCCTGGCCAGCGATATCGTGCTCGTCGCTCCGGAGGCGAGCTTCCGCCCGTGGTACGGCGTCATCGGCTTTAGCCCTGATGGCGGGTGGACCGCTCTGCTGCCGGACGTGATTGGCCGCCAGCGAGCTGCCGAGATCCTGTTGACGGACGACACAATCACTGCCGAGCAATCGGTTGATTGGGGACTGGCCACCGAACTGGTCCCGGCCGGCGACCTTCTGGTCGTGGCCGCCAGGTTCGCCTCGCTCACCAGCGCCCAGTATTTCGAAACGGTGCGCTCAGCCAAGGTGCTGCTCGCCGGGTACTTGACTGTTGTGGCGGCCCGACTCGAGGCTGAACGGCGCCAGTTCGTGCACCAGGTCGTGACGGCGGCGGCTGCCGAAGGCATGGCACGGTTTGTCGGCGCTGATTAAGTGCTCCTCGCGATGTCGCGGGTATGAACCAGTGACAACCCTTCGGCGGTGATTCCCCGGGATGTACTGATCGACGATGCGAGATTGACAAGGTTCTTGCCGGGACGGAATCGGACCACCTCAACCGTCGTGAGGACATCCTGGCCAATCTGCACGGTGCGGCTGAATTGAAACGACTGTTTGAGCCAGTTCGTGCCCCGGCCCGGCAGGTCGGTTCCGAGCAATAAAGAGACCGTTGCGGCGAGGAGTGGTGGAGGGACCACGCCGGCCGCAAGGTACCGCCCCGGGGGTTCTCCCACCAATGCGCTGTACTGCTCGACGTCGGCATGGGTGAACGTACGGGACCGACACGCTTGCATGCCCAGGGTCATGCCGCGGTATCGGTCGACCTCGGACCGGGGTACGGCGGTGCCATCCGATTGGGCCGACGCGGGCCCGAGCGAGGCGGTCGCCGACACGGTCTGGGTGCCATCCGAAGCATGGAGAGAAGCATCGACCCGAGCCCGATTCGGGTCCGTCTCCTCAATCCGGATGGTGAGTGTGTGCTCATCGCCCGCGTACGTCGGGGCCAGAAACACGAGGTTCTGGCGGGCCAACTCGCGCGGGCGCTCGAGCCGCCGGGCTGTGGCGGCAGTGAGGAGCCCGAACAGCATCATCCCGTGAGCCACCGTTCGCCCGAAGCGGGTACGGGCGGCAAATCCCGGGTCGACGTGAATGGGGTTGTCGTCGCCGCTCAGCCGTGCAAACGCATCGAACTGGTCCTGGGTGAGGACGAGACGCTCTGTCAGTTCCATCGGTGCTCCATGATGGTTGGCCTCTTGTGACTTCGCAACGGGGGGTCCGAGGCCGGTGAATAGGCTGGAACGAACCCCCCTGGAGTGTGACATGGCCCTCAACACGCTGCTCGCACGGCACGCCCGCTATCGCGCCGACCACCTCGCCGTGGTTTTCGAGGGGACACGACTCACCTGGTCCGAGTTCAACCGCCGGGTCAACCGGCTTGCCAATGCACTTGGCGCGCTCGGGCTTGAAAAGGACGACAAGCTGGCCATGGTCGTCGACAACTCGCTGGAGATGCTCGAGATCTACCAGGCCGTCGCCAAAACCGGGATTGTGGTGGTCCCGCTCAGCCCGCTGCTGCGGGGTGACGGCCTTATCAGCCTGATGAATGATGCCGACGCGCGGGCTCTCATCACCATGGACCGGATGGTGGAGCACATTGCGCCGGTGCGGGAGAAGCTCGCCATACCCGACGATCGGTTCATCCTGATCGACGGCGACCGTCCCGGCTGGCGCGACTATCACGCGTTGACCGCCGTGGCGCCCGATTCCGAGCCGGCCGCGGCGGCGGTCGCCACCGACGATGTGTTCAACATCATCTATTCCTCGGGCACCACGGGCCAACCGAAGGGGATCGTTCACACTCACGGGATCCGGGAGGCGTACTGCACCGGGTTCACAGCCAGCTACCGCATCCATCCCGAAAGCGTCATCCTCCATTCGGGCTCGCTGGTGTTCAACGGCTCGTTCCTCACCCTCATGCCGCACTTCTACACCGGCTGCAGCTACGTGCTCATGCCGGCGTTCGATGCCGACGAGATGATCCGGCTGATGGCCGCGGAAGGCGTGACGCACGTCATGACAGTTCCGTCCCAGATCATCGCTCTGCTCGAGCGGGCGGATTTCGACGAAGCGCACCTCGGTTCACTCGAAATGATCTGTTCGGTGGGGGCTCCGCTCCATTTGGAGCACAAGCAGGAGTTGAACCGGCGTCTCCCGAACCGGTTCTACGAGCTGTACGGGCTCACTGAGGGGTTCGTCACGATCCTCGACCGTGACGATGCGCAGGACAAGACCGGTTCAGTGGGGGTGCCGCCGCCGCTGTACGAGATGCGGATCGTCGACGATATCGGCGATGACGTGCCGCCGGGAACGGTCGGCGAAATCGTCGGCCGGGGGCCGATCACAATGCCCGGCTACTACAAGCGCCCGGATCTCACCGCCCAGGCGATCAAGGACGGATGGCTCTACTCCGGGGACCTCGGCTACGTCGACGACGACGGTTTCCTGTATCTGGTCGATCGCAAGAAGGATCTGATCATCTCGGGCGGCGTGAACGTTTACCCCCGCGACATCGAAGAGGTTGCCGTGCAACACCCGGCGGTCGTCGACGTCGCCGTGTTCGGGGCACCGGATGATCGCTGGGGGGAGAGCCCCGTGGCAGCGGTGCGGCTGTCCGATCCGGCCGTAACGGCAGACGATCTGCGCGACTGGATAAACGACCGGGTCTCGGCCCGGTACCAGAAGGTGCGTGAGGTCCTCGTCCGCGACGACTTTCCCCTCAGCGTGGCGGGCAAGACCCTTCGCCGGGTCATCAAAGCCGACTACCTGGAGGAGAGTGAATGAAGGGCTACGTCGAGGCGAACGGCATCACGCTGCACTACCTGGAGTACGGAACCGGCCCGGTTCTGGTGCTCGCCCACGGCTTGACGGCCAACGCCCATTCGTTTGGTGCTCTGATCGAGGCCGGTCTGGCCGATCATTTCCGGGTGATCGTGCCCGATCTGCGAGGGCGCGGGCTGAGTACCCACCCGAGCTCGGGATACTCGCTCGAGGATCACGCGATGGACATGCTCGGCTTGCTGGATGCCCTCGGCCTGCACCAGGTGACCTTCGGCGGGCATTCCTACGGCGGATACCTCGCCTACCTCATGGCCGCCGAGTACCCGGAGCGGATCGAACGGTGCGTCGCAATCGACGCGCCGAGCCGGCCCGACCCGGGGATTCTCGATCAGCTCAAGCCGGCCCTCGACCGGCTCTCGGTCGTCTTGCCGTCGGTTGAGGACTACCTGGCCACGATGCAGGCCATGCCGTGGTTCCAGGAATCGTGGAATGAGCACATCGAGTCGTTCTACGTGCACGACCTCCAGGAGCTCCCCGACGGCACGGTTACGCCCCGCTCCAATTCCGATCACATCATGGAAGCGGCCATGGACACCCTCGTCGTCGACCTGCCGGCGATCGTGGCGGCGATCGCCCGGCCGACCCTGCTCATCCGGGCGGTACAGCCGCTGCTCGCCGGATACCCGCTCATCTTTCCGGACGAGGTCGCTCGGGAAGCGATGGGCTCACTGGCTGACGCGACGATGGTCGACGTTGCGGCCGACCACTATCAGGTGGTGCTGGGAAGCGGAGCCGGGGACACGGCGCAGGCGATCGCGGACTTCGCGTCAGGAGTTCAGCGCTGAGCGGTCTGGGTACGTGGTGTTGCCAGCAGAGGAGCGGGGCCGGACGATCACCTCGTAACTCTCGTCCTGCTGGGTGGACGCCGCCTGGTCCGCGAAGGCCTGCAGGTCGGCTTCGGTGAACTCTCCTGGTACGAGGCTGCGGGGCCACAGCCGGCGGGCTTTGACCACGCTGATCTCGGCCCCCAGGATCGAGAACTGGGCGGCAAGAAACAGGAAGGCAAACAGCGCAATGATCGAGGCGAACTGCCCGTAAGTCTCGCCGGCGCTTTGCTGCTGATTGGTGATGTAGACCGAGCCGAAGGTTTGCAGCGCCCACCAGGCCAGGCCTCCGAAGATGGCGCCGGGCCACAGGTCCCGCCACGGGAGCGGTTTGTCGGTGAGAAGCTGATAGCCCACCAGGTAGAGCAGAATCGAGATGAGGGCGGTCCCGCCCCATATCGCCACCTTGCCGGCGCCGGGAATAGCCCCGACCAGCGAAGCGACGTTGGAGGCCACGATCGAGCCGACCAGGCCGCCGCCGATGACGGCCAGCATCAGCAGGCCTTTGACCCGCCGCTCGACCAGCTTGGGGCGCGCCACCCGGGGAAGGTCCCACACGTCGTTCATAGCGTTCTGCATGGCGTCGACGATGCGCAGGCCCGACCACAGCGCCAGCGCCAGCCCGATGACGATCGCGATCACCGACCCCTCCAGGCTGCCGGCGGTGTCGCGGATGATGTCACCGACCACCGGAATCTGGTCGGCCGCCGCATCTGAGAATTCCCGCTGGTCTTCGGGATCAGTGATAACAAACCCGAGAATGGATGTGAACGCCAGCATGAGCGGGAATAGCGAGAAGAAACCGAAGTAGGCAACGAGTGCGGCCAGGTAGCCGGCTTTGTCGCCTGCGAACTTCTTGACGACGCCGATGGGGAAGCCCAGCCAGTCGTTGGCGCGCTGGTACCGGTCGAGCCGCCGCAGCAGGCGCTTGACGGCACCGTCGTCCTCAGGAGCCGACGGGGGTGGCGGGTCCGGTGGTTGGGCCGTCCTGGGCTCGCCCGTGACTGTCGTCTGGGCGGCGCGAGCGGCCACAGCCGCCGCTGCGATGAGGTGGGGCAGCAGCCCGGCCTTGTCCTTGCTCCTCGTTTTTGCCATACGTGCTCCCGGTCCGGTGCCTATTTCACCATCTGTCTACCCGTGCGGCGCATTCTCCAACCGCCGGTCCGATGGGGACCTCCGGTGTTGCGCCGGTACCCTGGCGCGATGGACATCACACCCACCCCCCGTGCCACCGACCTCGCCACCAGAGTCCGGGCCTTCATGGACGAGCATGTCTACCCGAACGAGCAGGCCTTCGAGGACGCCATCGTCGAGTCGGGAGACCCGCTCCACATTCCGCCACTCCTCGACGAGTTGAAAGCGATTGCCAAGGACGAGGGGCTGTGGAACCTGTTTCTGCCCGACGAGCGGTTCGGCCCGGGCCTCAGCAACGTCGAGTACGCGCCCCTCGCCGAGATCATGGGCGGCGTGTGGTGGGCCTCCGAAGTGTTCAACTGCTCGGCCCCCGACACGGGAAACATGGAGATCCTCGCCGAGTTCGGCACTCCCGACCAGCAGGCGCAGTGGCTCACTCCACTGCTCGAAGGAGAGATCCGCTCGTGCTTTGCCATGACCGAGCCCGATGTGGCCAGCTCAGATGCCCGCAACATCTCGGCCCGCATTGAGCGGGACGGTGATGAGTACGTCATCAACGGCCGTAAATGGTGGACGAGCAACGCCATCAACCCGCGCGCCCGGGTCGCCATCTTCATGGGCATCACCGACCCGGACGGCCCGACCTATCAGAAGCAGAGCCAGGTGCTCGTCCCGATGGACGCCCCGGGGGTCGAAGTGGTCAGGCCCATGCTCGTGTTCGGCTTCGACGACGGGTATACCGGCCACCCCGAGGTCCGCTTCACCGATGTGCGGGTGCCGGAGGGCAATCTGATCGGGACCGAGGGCGCCGGCTTTGCCATCGCCCAGGCCCGGCTCGGGCCGGGGCGGATCCACCATTGCATGCGCATGATCGGCGCAGCCGAACGCGGTCTCGAGTTGATGTGCACCCGGGCGTTGTCCCGCGAGGCGTTCGGCGGCCCGCTGGCCGATCAGGGAGTCATCCAGGACTGGATTGCCGAATCCCGCGTGCGTATCGAACAGGCCCGGCTGCTCACCATGAAGGCCGCCTGGATGATGGACACCGTCGGCAAGAAGGCGGCCCGCATCGAGATCTCGGCCATCAAGGTCGCTGCCGTCGATGCTGCCAACTATGTGCTCGACCGCGCCATCCAGGCGCACGGTGCGGCCGGGCTGAGCCAGGACACCCCGCTGGCCCGGTTGTGGGCCTACGCCCGCACCTTGCGCTTCGCGGACGGTCCCGACGAAGTCCACAAGCGCTCGATCGCGCGCCGGGAGTTGCGAAAGCACCAGGCCTAATCGGCTGAAGTGCCCTAGCCGATCATCGGTGATCGTGGGACGCTCTGAATGAGTGCCTCCCCACGCCCGGGTCGAATCCGGCCCGAAGGAGAATCATGGATGTGTGCGACGCCCGGCAGGATTTCATCTGCGACTGGGTATACGACCTGACCGGCAATGAGCGGCTCGCGGAGATCCTCGACTGGGTCGTCGAGCGTCCGCTCAAGGTGGCGTTCATACTCCTTGTTGCCGCCATGCTGAGCCGTTTCGTGCGGCAAATGATCGGTCGGGCCGAGATCCGGATGATGGAGGATCGCGACCGCAAGCTTCACCTGCGGGAGCTCGACGAGGTCGGCGATGGCCGGTTCTTCGCTCTGCAGCACAAAGCGCTCGCCAAAGCCCGGGATCTCGCCCGCGGCGCCGAGCGGTCCAAGCAGCGGGCCCAGACGCTCGCCACGTTGCTGGAGTCGGTGGCGACGGTCACGATCCTCGCGCTGGCCGTCATGATCTCGCTCGGCGAGCTCGACGTCAGCCTCGGCCCGCTGCTGGCTGGGGCCGGAATCATTGGGATCGCCATCGGATTCGGTGCCCAGGCAGTGGTGCGGGACTTCCTGGCCGGGATATTCATGCTCGTCGAGGATCAGTACGGCGTCGGTGACGTGGTCGACTTCGGTGATGCCGGCGGTGTCGTCGAGGAGATCAGCTTGCGCACCACCCGGCTGCGCGACCTCAACGGCACTGTCTGGTACGTGCCGAATGGTGAAATCAGACGCGTCGCCAATAAGTCCTATTCCTGGGCCCGGTGCGTGCTTGATATTCCGGTCGCGTATGAGACAGACATTGACGTCGCCGCACAGGTCATCAAGGACGCGGCCGACTCGGTGTGGGCCGAGCATCTCGAAACGGCGACGATCCTCGAGGAACCGGAGATCTGGGGTGTCGAGGATCTCGGCGAAAGTGCCGTACTCATACGTTTGGTGGTCAAAACCGAGCCCGGAGAACAATGGGCCACCAGCCGTGAGATCCGGCGTCGCGTCAAGTTGGCTTTCCAGCAGGAGGGGATCGTCATCCCATTCCCCCAACGCATGGTCTGGAGTGGCGGCGGGCACACAGCCGGCGCCCCGGCGGGATGAACGCAACGGCGAATGACCCTGCTCCGACCGCCCTTCGGCCCTGATCCGGCCGGGCGGAACGGACCATACTTCAGTGACTCGCTAAGTGAAGATTGAGGAGCGCCCGTGGAACCTGACTATGTCGTGGTGGACGGAAACGAAGCCGCCGCACGAATTGCCCATTCCCTTTCTGAAGTAGTTGCGATCTATCCGATCACGCCGGCATCGCCCATGGGCGAGCTGGCCGACGCCTGGTCGCAGCGCAACGAGCCGAACATCTGGGGGACCGTCCCCGAGGTGATCGAGATGCAGAGTGAAGGTGGTGCCGCCGGGGCACTACACGGGTCGCTCCAGGCAGGAGCCCTGACCACCACCTTCACTGCATCGCAGGGGCTGCTTCTGATGCTCCCCAACATGTACAAGATCGCCGGGGAGCTCACCCCGGCCGTCATCCATGTTGCCGCCCGCACCATTGCGACTCATGCGCTGAGCATTTTCGGGGACCACAGCGATGTCATGGCCGCCCGCCAGACCGGGTTCGCCCTGCTCAGCTCGGCCTCGGTCCAGGAAGCCCAGGACATGGCCCTGGTTTCCCACGCCGTGACGCTGCGAACCCGGATCCCATTCCTGCACTTCTTTGATGGCTTCCGGACCTCGCACGAGGTGATGAAGATCGCCTCGATTGGCCCGGATGTGCGTGCCCGCATGATCGATTCAAACCTCGTTGCCGACCATCGGAAGCGGGCACTCAACCCCAACAACCCGGTATTGCGCGGCACTGCCCAGAACCCGGACGTGTTCTTCCAAGCCCGCGAGGCGGCCAACCCGTTCTACGACGCGGTGGCGCCGGCGGTGGCCGCGGCCTTCGACGAGCTGGCCGAGCTCACCGGCAGGCGGTACTCCCTGTTCGACTATCACGGCGCCCCCGATGCCGAACGGGTCGTAATCCTGATGGGTTCCGGCGCCGGCGCCGCCCGCGGGGCCGTCGAAGCGCTCACCGCCCGCGGCGAGAAGGTGGGGGTGATGACCGTGCATCTGTATCGTCCGTTCGCCATCGACCACTTCCTGGCAGCGCTGCCCGACTCGGTGCAGACCATCGCCGTGCTCGACCGGACCAAGGAGCCCGGCGCCGTCGGCGAGCCGCTCTATCAGGACGTCGTTGCCGCCCTGCGGGAGGGCGGCCGCCAGCAGATCGGCGTTATCGGCGGCCGGTACGGGCTGTCCGGCAAGGAGTTCACGCCTGCCATGGTGATGGCGGTGTTGGAGGAAGCAGCCCAGGATGATCCGCAGACCCACTTCACCGTCGGCATCGCCGACGATGTCAGCCACCTCAGCCTCAAAGTGACCGCCGACTGGAAGGAGCCCGACGATGTCGTCCAGGCCGTCTTCTACGGGCTGGGGGCCGACGGGACCGTCGGCGCCAACAAGAACTCGGTGAAGATCATCGGAACCCACACCGATCAGTTCGCGCAGGGGCACTTCGTGTACGACTCCAAGAAGTCGGGCGCCATGACGGTCTCCCATCTGCGATTCTCGCCCCGCCAGATCAACTCGACCTACCTCATCGACCAGGCCGACTTCGTCGCCTGTCATCAGTTCGGATTCCTCGAGAAGGTCGACGTACTGGGCGTGGCCGGGCAGGGCGCAACGTTCTTACTCAACAGCCACTACGGACCGGACGACGTGTGGGACAACATCCCGGGCCACGTCCAGCAGGCGATCATCGACAAGGAGCTGAAGTTCTATGTCGTCGACGGCTACCGGGTGGCCCGTGAGGCCGAGCTGGGTGGCCGGATCAACACCGTGCTCCAGACCTGCTTCTTTGCGCTGTCGGGCGTGCTGCCGCGCGACGAGGCCATCCAGGCGATCAAAGAGGCCATCAAGTCCGCCTATGGCAAGCGGGGCGAAGTCGTGCTGAAGCGCAACTATGCGGCGGTCGACGCCGCGCTGGACGCCATGCAGGAGGTGACGGTGCCCGTCGCGGCGAGTTCGGCTGCAGGCCTGGCGGCCGCCATCCCCGACATTGCGCCCGACTTCGTCCAGCGAGTGACGGGAACCATCATCAGCGGCCGGGGTGACCTGCTCCCGGTGAGCGCCTTGCCGGTCGACGGCACCTTCCCGACCGACACGGCCCAGTGGGAGAAGCGGGCCATCGCTCAGGAGATCCCCATCTGGGACCCCGACATCTGCATCGACTGTGGCCGCTGCGCGCTGGTGTGCCCGCATGCTGCCATCCGGATGAAGATCTACGATCCCACCGAGCTCGACGGCGCCCCGGACACCTTCCAGACCAAGGAGTGGAGCGGCCGCGACTACCCCGGCAAACACATGACGATTCAGGTCGCCCCGGAGGATTGCACCGGCTGCACCGTGTGCGTCGACGTGTGCCCGGCTCACAGCAAAGAGGAGGTCAAGCACAAGGCGATCAACATGGAGCCCCAGCCCAAGCACGTTGCCGCCGAGCGGAAGAACTTCGACTTCTTCCTCGACATTCCCGAGCTGGATCGCACCGAGGTGAAGGTGGCCTCCATCAAAGGATCGCAGCTGCTCGAGCCGCTGTTCGAGTTCTCCGGCGCCTGCTCGGGATGTGGCGAAACGCCGTACCTGAAGCTGTTGAGCCAGATGTATGGGGACCGCATCCTGGTGGCCAACGCCACCGGGTGCTCGTCGATCTACGGAGCCAATCTCCCCACCACGCCCTGGGCGCAAAACGCCGACGGGCGGGGACCGGCCTGGTCGAACAGCCTGTTCGAGGACAACGCCGAGTTCGGGCTGGGGATGCGGCTGGCGATCGACGGCCATGCCCGTACGGCCCGCACGCTGCTGGCCGGGATGAACGGGACCATCGGCGACCTGGCTGCTGAGATCCTCGAAGCCGACCAGTCGGACGAGGCCGGCGTGCGCAAACAGCGCGAGCGGATCTCCCAGCTCACCGAGTTGTTGCAGTCGGTGGATACCCCCGAGGCTCGACAGCTCGAGACAGTCGCCGAGTACCTCGTCGATATGGGCGTGTGGATCGTGGGCGGGGACGGGTGGGCATACGACATCGGCTTCGGCGGCCTCGATCACGTGCTGGCGATGGGGCGCAACGTCAACATCCTCGTGCTCGACACCGAGGTGTATTCCAATACCGGGGGGCAGGCGTCCAAGGCCACCCCGCGGGCAGCCGTTGCCAAGTTCGCCGCCGGTGGGAAGGCGACGGGCAAGAAGGACCTCGGCATGATCGCCCAGTCCTACGGGAACGTGTACGTTGCCCAGGTGGCAATGGGCGCCAACATGAACCAGGTCGTCAAGGCATTCGCCGAGGCTGAAGCCCATCCCGGCACGTCGCTGATCATCGCGTTCAGTCCCTGCATTGCCCACGGCATCGACATGGGGACGATGATGTCGCACCAGAAGCGTGCTTCGGAGAGCGGTTACTGGCCGCTGTACCGGTACGACCCGGCCGCCGATGCTGTCGGCAAGCCCGGGTTGCGCCTCGACAGCCGCGAGCCGACGATCTCATTCAAGGAGTTCGCCGCCAAGGAAGGCCGCTTCGCCATGCTGGCCCGGGCCAACCCGGAGCATGCCGACGAGCTGGCTGCGCTGGCCCAGCGTGATATCGACAACCGCTGGCAGCTGTATGAACAAATGGTCAAGGTGCACCGCACGGCCGTATTCGAGGACCTGGAGGAAGGCGAATGAATCTGACCACCACCTATCTCGGGCTCGACCTGGCCAACCCGATCGTCGCCTCGTCCTCACCGCTCACCCGGGAGGTCGAATCACTCGAGCGGCTGCAGGAAGCCGGAGCTGCGGCAGTGGTGCTGCCGTCGCTATTCGAGGAGCAGATCGAGCATGAGGCGATGGCCGTGCACGAGGCCCTCGACTTTGGATCGGAGATCTCACCCGAATCGGTCGGCGGGTACTTCCCGGAGATGGACGACTACAACACCGGGGCGGGCGATTATCTGGATCGGCTCCGGCTTGCCAAGGAGACGTTGACTATCCCGGTCATCGCCAGCCTGAACGGTGATTCGGCGGGCGGCTGGACCCTCTATGCCCGGATCATCGAAGATGCCGGCGCCGACGCCCTGGAGCTCAACATCTACTTGATCGCGGCCGACATGGAACGGACCGGCGTCGAGGTCGAAGACGACTACCTGCGCCTGGTCGGGAAGGTCCGCGAGGCGGTCTCCATTCCGCTGGCCGTCAAGGTCGGGCCGTATTTCAGCTCGACGGCCAACATGGCTCGCCGCCTGGTGGATGCCGGGGCCGACGGGCTCGTGCTCTTCAACCGGTTCTACCAGCCCGACATCGACCTCGACACGCTGACCGTTGGTCCCAACCTGGTGCTGTCGAGCTCGGCCGAGCTGCGGCTGGTGCTGCGCTGGATGGCCATTCTCCATGGACGGATCGACGGCTCGC
>JABDLU010000213.1 GCA_013002865.1 Acidimicrobiia bacterium | reverse complement strand
ATGGTGGAGCCGCTGCTCTGACCGATAGAGTTCGCTAGGGCCACACGAAGATCAGGGGGTCGATGTGAAGCTCAATCCCGAGACCATGGCGCGGGCGAGCAGCCGCCGGCCATGGCTGACCGTCGGGTTATGGGTAGTCCTCGTCATCGTGGCCGGCACCCTCAGCTCGTTGTTTCTCGCCGACGCGCTGAGCACCGACGTCGACTTCACCGACGAACCGTCGTCCAAGCTCGGAGAACGCCTGCTCATCGAGCGCCTTCGCGGAGAGGATCCGTTCACCGAGTTCGTCGTCGTCACCGCCGAATCGGCCACGGCGTTCGAGCCCGCCTACCAGGCCTACGTGGATGAGCTCCAGAGCGGGTTGCAGGCGCTCGGCGCCGAGACGGTCGTCGGGGTGGGCTCCTATCTCAATCTGACCGGACCCGTCTCCGACGACGGGCGGACCGTGCTGCTCCCCGTGTTGCTAAACACCACCGACATCGATGTGGCAGGCGAAACTGCCCATCGCATCCACGACGTCATCTCGACCACGCCGGCCCCGGCCGGAACCCGGACGGTCGTGGCCGGCACCGGCTCAGTCAACAACGACTTCCAGGAGCTCGCCGAGGAAACACTGCGCCGCGGGGAGGGGTTTGGGATCGCCATCGCCCTGATCGTGCTGGTCGTCGTATTCGGCGCGGTCGTCGCCGCGCTGCTCCCCATCGTCCTGGCCATCGCCGCCATCGCCGCGGCCTTCGGGGCGGCCGCGCTGCTCGGCCTGGTGTTCGAGCTCAGCTTCTTCATCACCAACATGATCACGATGATCGGGCTGGCGGTCGGCATCGACTATTCGCTGTTCATCGTGTCCCGTTATCGGGAGGAACGGGCACGGGGCCGGGACAAGGATGAGGCCATCGGGCGCGCCGGTGCCACCGCCAGCCGGGCCGTGTTCTTCTCCGGGGTCACCGTCGTCCTGGCGCTGCTCGGCATGCTGCTGGTTCCCAACACGATCTTCCGCAGCCTGGGACTGGGCGCCATCTTCGTAGTGACCTTCTCGATCGCCGCCTCGCTCACCCTCCTCCCGGCGGTCCTGCACTTGATGGGAGATCGAATCAACAAATGGCACATCGGCCGCCGGCGGCGAGACCTCGCTGCCGAAGGAGGCATGTGGGACAAGATCACCCACGCGGTGATGGCCCGTCCGGTCGTGAGCCTGGTACTGGCCGCCGGCCTGCTGATCACCCTGTCGATCCCGTACTTCAGCATCGACAAGGGATTCGCCGGCGTCAGCACCCTTCCCGAAGACGTCGAGTCCCGCCAGGCGTTCGAGTTGCTGGCCGAGAACTTCTCGGGAGGTCTGACATCGCCCGTCGAGATCGTGGTCGACGGGACCATCAGCCCCGAGATCGAGAGCCGCATCGAGACCCTGCAGGGAGCCCTCGACCGGGACCCGCTGTTCGGCGCATCCACGGTGACGACGAACGCCGCCGGGGACCTTGCGCTGGTTGAAGTCCCGTTCACCGGCGATCCCAACAGTGAGGCGTCCGTGGACGCCATCCGGTCGCTGCGCTCGGACACGCTGCCGTTCGTTTTCGGCGGCACCGACGCGCGGGTGCTGGTCACCGGCGACACGGCGTTTGCCGTCGACTTCTTTGCCGACGTCGACACCTTCACGCCGATCGTGTTCGTGTTCGTGCTCGGTTTGAGCTTCGTGCTGTTGACCGTCGTGTTTCGCTCGCTGGTCGTACCCATCAAAGCGATCATCATGAACCTCCTGTCGGTAGGAGCGGCATACGGGATGGTGGTCATGTTCTTCCAGGCCGGGGTCGGGCCGGGGTTCGTCAAGGACCTCGCCGACCTGTCGGGTTTCATCCAGGTCGAGGCCATCGAGGCCTGGCTGCCGCTCTTCTTGTTCTCGATCCTGTTCGGGTTGTCGATGGACTACCACGTCTTCCTACTGACCCGCATAAGGGAGCACTTCGACCTGACCGGCGACAACACAGGGTCGGTGGCGTACGGGTTGCGGACCACCGGGGCCATCATCACCGGCGCGGCGCTGATCATGGTGGCGGTGTTCAGCGGGTTCGCCCTGGGCGATCTGGTGTCGCTCCAGCAGATGGGATTCGGCCTGGCGGTCGCGGTGTTCCTCGACGCCACCGTCGTGCGGTCGGTGCTCGTCCCGGCCACGATGAAGCTGCTCGGCAACCGCAACTGGTACTTGCCCGCCTGGCTGCAATGGCTGCCGGAGCTGGACGTCGAGGGCCACGAAGCGGCCGCCCACCGGGTCGACGCCGAGACGGAGGTTCCGGTCGGCTGATCCTCACCGGCACGGTTCTCCAGCGGGCTCCTAGCCGAGCTCGGCGAAGCCGCCCACCACGCTGCCCTGGGGGACGGTCCGCTCGGCGTTGGTGGCCTGGATGATCCCATCGCCGTCGAACAGCACGTTGGTGTTAGAGCAACCGCCGGCGTCGTAGGCCTGGTAGTTGACCCGCATCGCCCGGGGATGCACCACGTCCCCCTCCCGGGTCAGCGCACCGAACCCGCTCCAGCGCACCATCACTTGCGGGTCGTCACACGCTGCAAACACTTCGGACCACACCATCGGCGCCTTGAGCTCGGTGCCCGGCGAGTACAGATCGCGAATGACGACCGACCGGCCGGTGGCGAAGTCGGTGATCTCACCACGCCAGCCGTCGGTGACCCGGGTGATGCGAAACCGGTACGGGACCCGCGCCTGCCACGGGTAGTCCCGGGTGTTCGGGTCGTCGGGGGTCGACGGCAGCGGCGAAGCGGATCCGTCGAGGATCCGGCCGCTGTGGTGATAGCCACCCCAGTTGGCGGCGGTTCGCCCCGGATGCCGGGAGTTCCATTGCAGGCCGAGGTGAGCTCCGCCGTGGGTGCGGACGCCGTCCCCGAACGACGCCTGCAGCGCCCAGAAATACAAATGGTCGACGACCGGCGGCTCGACGACCTCAAACGTGGCCTGCACACCGACCAGCGGTGCCGACGGGGGCATCTGCCAGTGGAGGTGGAAGGACGACGCCCCGTTGCCCGACGGCGGACGCCCACTGATGCGGGTCTTGGGTTTGAACAGTCCCACCCCGCAACGGTAGGCGGCCGATCAAGTTTTCTCCCGTTTCGTCGATGCCTCACTCATGAGGGTGAGGGGTCTTGGTCTGGCGTTACTGCTGATCGCGCTTGTCTCGCCGCTACCGGCCCCGGCCGGGGCGGCCACTGCTCCAGACACCATCGGCGTGTTCGATCCTGCGACCGCCGAATGGCACCTGCGGACGTCGACGGGAGCGGTGACCAGCTTCTTCTACGGCGTTGCCGGGGATGTGCCCATCGTCGGCGACTGGAACTGCGACGGCCTGGACACCCCCGGTGTATTCCGGCCCGGCACCGGCCAGTTCAACCTCCGCAACTCGGTCGATTCGGGGCTGGCCGATGTCTCGTTCTTCTTCGGGAGGCCGGCCGACACTCCCCTCGTCGGGGATTGGGACGGCGACGGCTGCGACACGGTCGGGGTGTTCCGGGGCGGGCGGGTGTTGGTCGTCAACTCGCTCGAGACCGCCAACGCCGATGCGACCTTCGACCTCGGACTCGCCACCGACCATCCCCACGGTGGCGACTTTGACGGCGACGGATCCGACAGTGTCGCCGTCTATCGGGCGAGCTTGACCCGGCTGTACGCCCGCCAGTCGTTGACGAGCGGCATCTCCGACGTCGAGTTCTTTTTCGGGGACACCGACGACCGGGTGGTCATGGGTGATTGGGACGGGGACGGGGACGACACCATCGGCGTGTACCGCCCCTCGAAGGGCCGCTTCTTCTTGTCAAACGAGCACGGAATGGCCGCTGCCGACATCGAGATCCCGTTTGGCGGCGGCCAGTTCATCCCGCTGGCCGGATACTTCGGATGACCTAGCCGAGCTCGGCACATGCCACCTTGGCATCCATCGCGTTGACGGGATGAACGACGACGCTGCGGGCCGCACGGGTCGCCACCCGGGCGCTTGCAACGGTCATGAAACCGTGCCCGTCACTGTCGCTGGTGAGCATCAGGTGGATCTGGTTCGGGGGCATCGTGCTCCCGCCGGGATCGAACTGGAAATGCGGGCCGCCTGCCTCGGCGCATGCACCGGCGTGCACATGGGCGATATGGGGCGAATTCGGAAGCAACCCGGTCAGGTCGATCGTGACGGTTGTCCCCGCCCCGTGCCTGGCCAGCCACGCTCGTCCGGCGACGGCGTCGTAACCGACCGGGGCCGACTCGAGTCGCTGAAACACGCCCGAGGCCAGGTCTGCACCCGCCACAACGTCGGCCCGGGTGAGGGTCGCGTCACCCATCGCCATTGTGTCCATCCCACCGGACATCATCCCGGTCGTCGACGCTGCCACCTCGGATCCGCAGGCGGCGGCGCCGACGGCGAGACCAAGTATCAGCGCGGCGATCCATCGGCGCTTCATACATCACTCCTTTGATTGGTGCTCCCACCTTCGGTGCCCTGCGTTAGGCGGAAGTGAGGCACCGGTTGGAGCCGGATGAGAACGCCGGTTCAGGACGAATCCTGGGCATGATTCTCAGACGGGAGACAGCGCGGTCGTGATGATCTCGTCGTGGTGGGTTCGCAGCTCGGCGGGGCTGAGCTCACGAACCGGGCGCCAGATGCCGCCGAGCACCGCCAGGGCCATCAGCTGCGCCCTCCGGCCCCTTCGGCCGGCAGTGATCAACCGGGCGACGGATTGGTTGACGGCATCCAGGCGGGCGCCGTAGTCCGGGTGGTTCTGCAGCACCGGGTCGGTATCCATCCAGACCGCGACGTCGTGGTGATCGGTCAGGACCGTTAGGTAGCCCGAGAGTCCCTCCCGGACCTCCCCGGCCGAGGCAATGGCGGCCTCGAGATCGTCGAGAAACGGCTCGACGAACTCCGCGAGAAAGGTGTCCTTGGTCGGGAAGTAGTACGCAATGGCAGCCTTCGATATGCCAAGGCGGGAGGCGATCCCGCCGATGGTCGTCCCGTCGTAACCGGCGGTCGTCAGGGCGCGACGGGCTACACGGACGATCCGTTTCCGCCGCTGAGTTTGGTGCCGATCAGCCATTTCCTTCACTCTACTGGCCACTTGTCGGTCGTCCAACAAACTCCTTGACGGTCGTTCAATAAGACATATAGTTGCGAACTAGACACCATCAAAGAAAGGCACAGTTCCATGAGGCCCTCCGGGCTCGTATGTTCGGCGGCGGCCATCGCCGTGCTCACCGCAGCATGCACGGCATCGTCGGCGTCGACCGTTCCTCCAACCACAACGACCACAACAACCGCGCCGGTACCGGCAACGACCACCACCAGCATTCCACGCACCGTGGTCGACTGGACGGATTCCAGCCTCAGGACCCCGGTCGGTGGTGGCTGGACGGTCTTCGCCTGCGAAGGCGATGCCCCGCAGCTGTGCGTCGAATCGAACGGCACGGTGACCGGATCGGTGTGGGCCACGGCCTATCGAGTCGATGCAGGCGACGACGATCCGCTGGCCGCTTTCGCAGAGGGCTTCCTCGCCGAATTCGCGACCGATCGCGCCGCCGGCTGCGGGGCCGACTACGGGTTCCAACCCATTGGACCCGACGATTTCGATCTGGGCGGAACCCCCGGCGTGGCATTCGGCTTTGCCGGAACCATGCCGGACGGCACTGCGTCGGAGTTGGTCCTCCAGTTCGCCGCAGTGGTGGATGACCAGATCGTCTCCCTCGCAGCGACCGGCGACGCCGACGAGGGGTGCCTGGGTAGGGACGAGCTCAGCAGCTTCCGCCCCGACGAGCTCGCCGCCTTCCGCCCGTACCTGGAGGCGATCCTGCACGCAACACCGCTACCCGTCTTCGAACCGATCGGCGGCTAACCACCCGATCGATCCAACCAACCGGGCGGGGTCCGGTATCAACCGGATCGCGCCCACCCACCCGACGACACCCGTCGCCGGGCACCAAACCCACAGGAGAAATACCATGAAGCAAGTACTCGAACACGAGCGACCGCCGGCCGATCCTCCGGCCCGAGTCGGAGAGTCCCCGACCCGGGCGGGGTTGTGGATGGCGCTAGGCGGCCTGTCCCTCATTGCCATTCTCGGGCTCACCGCGATATACGCCGGTTGGTTCTCGTCTGACGAGGCGACGGCGCCATCACCGACTCCGGCTATCGCGGACGGCACGTGGTTTGCCATGACCTCGGTAGGCACGGACGAGTCCGGCGCGGTGACACTCGGGGTTGACCTCGCCGAGATACTGAGCGGCGAGCCGGCCCGCCTGGCTGCCATCGAGGATGGCGTAATCGCCGAAGGCGAGGAACTTCCCAACGACGTTTACATCCGGAATCCCACCGTGCGCTACGAGCTGATCAACTTCGCCGAGGGGGTGGAGGTGACGGTTGTGTCGGCGGTCGAACCGGGAACCACTCTGGCGATATCGCCGGAAAAGCTCGAAGCGCTCTACGCCGGGCGCCAGGTCGACGAGGCAATCTACGGCATCGCCAAGGGGACCCCGATCGCCATGAATGTGACCATTGCCGACGGCCTCGTGAGCGAGGCACAAGCGGTGTACCTGCCGTAGGCGATCCGATCCCGACCTTCCGCGTAAAACGATCTCCTTGCCGATATCGGGTCGCCCGCTATACACTGATCGCCCTGCGACGCGGGGTGGAGCAGTCTGGTAGCTCGTCGGGCTCATAACCCGAAGGTCGCGGGTTCAAATCCCGCCCCCGCTACGAATGAACAAAGTCAGGCCACCGGCCTGGCTTTGTTCGTTTCCTGGCTGATTTGAGGGATTTGAACCAGCGATGAGCGCTGGCCGAAGGCCAGCTGCGAAGAGCAATAAATGGCACTGACGGGGCGCCGATTCGAATCGGCGGAGGTGGGCTCATGACCGGGCTGGCGGCGTTGACCAAGACCCAGTCGAAGATCTTCTTGCGAGAGCCGCTGGCCGTCTTCTTCGGTCTCGTCTTTCCGGCCCTCATTCTCGTGGTGATCGGAACCGTCTTCCCCGATGCCACCGACCCGAGCGCCGACCTGGACGGCCGCAGTCTGGTCGAGATCTACGCACCGGCGGCCATCGTGCTCGGGCTGGCCACGGTCGCCTTGACGCTCCTGCCGGCAACGCTCGGCGGCGATCGAGAGAAGGGCATCCTCCGACGCCTTTCCACCACCCCCGCCCATCCGCGGACTTTGGTGGCCGCCCACCTCATCGTCCAGCTCACCGTGGTGACCCTTGCCGCCCTGGCAGCCGTCGTGCTAGCGGTCGTGGTCTTCGACATCCCTTTCCCCGAGAGTCCCGGTTGGTTCCTCGCCTCCTATGCGCTCAGTGCGCTCGCCCTCCTCGGCCTCGGAGTACTGATCGGGGCCATCGTGCCGACGGTCAGCTCCGGGCAGGCGCTCGGGATGCTCGTCTACTTCCCGCTGCTCTTCTTTGCGGGCGTCTACGTCCCGCTCCAGGTGATGCCGGAGGCAATACGCACCATCAGCGGATATACACCGAGCGGAGCGGCCGTTGAGGCCCTCACCACCAGTTGGGCTGGTGAGACGCCGGACATGATCCATCTGCTGGTCATGGCCGTATATGCCGTCGTCGCTGGGCTGCTGGCCGTTCGAGTGTTTCGCTGGGACTGACAGGATCCGGACGCCAGACGCCAGCGCATCGCCTGACCGACGCGTAGTGTCGTCGGAATGACCAACCAGCATCCCAGTGATCCGCTCGCCCAGACCGATGAGTTCAAGAAGATCATCGACTTCGTCTCTCGGGAAGCCCTGACCTACCTCGACGGCCTCGACAGCCGGCTGGTCCGCCAGCCGGGTGCCAACGAGTCGGTCGAACGCTTCGTTGCACCCTTGCCGGAGGAAGGTGTCGGCGCCTTGCAGACCCTCGAGACGCTCCTCACCGACGGCCTGCAGGGGACGGTCACCTCGGCGGGGCCTCGTTTCTTCCATTGGGTGATCGGGGGCTCAACCCCCGCATCACTCGGGGCCGACTGGATCACATCGGTCCTGGACCAGAACAACGGCGGCTGGGACGCCACTCCCCTGGCCACCAAGCTGGAGATGATCTCGATCGACTGGCTCAAGGACCTGTTCAAGCTGCCGCCGGAGTGGACGGGCATCCTCACCACCGGAGCCACGATGGCGAACTTCACCGCCCTGGCAGCGGCCCGGCAGTGGTGGTCCGAGCAGCACGGCATCGACATCGCCGACCAGGGGTTCCACGGGTTGCCGGCACCGCAGGTCCTGTCGTCTGGCTGGATCCATTCGTCGGCCAGAAAGGCGCTCGGCATGCTCGGCCTCGGGCGCTCGGCCGTCCGGGTGTTCGCCAACGACAGGATTGGAACACTCGATCTGGCCGCCATGGAGGCGGCGCTCGAGGCGCTGGACGGTGCGCCGGCCATCATCGTCGGGAATGCCGGCGAGGTGAATGCCGGGCATTTTGAGCCGATCGAGGCGCTGGCCGACCTGGCCGATCGGCACAACGCCTGGCTGCACGTCGACGGCGCGTTCGGTCTCTTCGCCCGCATCAGCCCCGACCACGCCCATCTGGCAGCCGGAATCGAGCGGGCAGATTCGGTCATCGCCGACGGCCACAAATGGCTCAATATCCCGTACGACAACGGCTTCGCCTTCGTGCGCGACGGTTCGTGGCTGCCCAGGGCGTTCACAGCCATTGCCGATTATCTGCCCGACCCGAACGACGACCGCCCCTCGTACATTCACCTGGGGCCGGAGATGTCACGGCGGGCCCGATCCTTCACGGTGTGGGCGACGTTGCGGGCTTACGGTCGCGCTGGATACCGCTCGATGGTGGAACGGAACCTCAGCCTGGCTCAGCGCCTCGCCGGGCTGGTGGACGATCACCCGGATTTCGAGCGACTCGCCGACGTCCCCCTCAACATCGTGTGTTTCCGCTACCGGCCCGCCGGGGTCACCGAAGACCAAGCCGACCGGCTCAACGAGCAGCTCGGAGAGGCCATCCTCATGGACGGACGGGTGTATGCCGGCACCACCGTCTGGGATGGCAAGGTGGCGCTGCGGCCGGCGATCGTCAACTGGCGAACCACCGAGCGCGACATCGATCTCCTCATGGACGTCCTCGGCGAGCTGGCGAGCTCCCTCGACCGAGCCTGACGCGGCGACCCACCAAAAATGAGAGACGGCGACCTCAGACCGGCTCTATCTGAGGCCCCGGCCCGGCGCTACACGCCGAATTCCAGCTTTGAGCGAGAATCGCGTATGGGCGAGAGAAGCACGGCGCCATGCGTGGAATGTTGACTGCGGCATGGCGGGTCGTCGCCAAGCGGTCGGTGGCCGACTGGCTCATCCTTGCGGCTGCCACAGTCACCATCCTGCTCGCCACCGTCCTCCTGGCGGCGGGATCGATCTATGTCGATGCCGTGACGCTTGGAGGGCTGCAGCGGACTCTCCAGGATGCGCCTATCGAAGAAGCCAACGTCGAGATCTCCGTCCGGTCACCGCCAGGCGTCTATGCCCAGAACGATGCCCTGGTAGTCGACGAAGTCCTCGAGACCTTCGTAGCCACCGGCGGATCCATATTCAGGCGCGCATTGTCAGACTCGTACGAACTTCCCACCCAGGCGAGCGACACGGTCACGGACCTCATCGTGTTCGGGTACTACGACTCGATCGAGGACCACGCCTCGCTGGTCGACGGCGCCTGGCCGGAACGGGCTTCGCGCCTCGAAGCAGCCATCTCCGCCGCAACCGCAGATCTTCTAGATCTGGGCCGCGGCGATCAGGTTACGGTAACCAACCGCCGCGACCGTGAACGCACGGTGCGAGTCACCGTCACCGGTATCTATTCACCTGACAACCCGGACCACCCGTATTGGTACGACGATCCGCTCGATGTCGCGGGCCTCGCGCAGGCGGGATCATTCCGGACCTTCGGGCCGCTGGTGGTCGATCGCCAGGCATTGCTGGCGGACCTCCAGCCGGTGGCGGTCGACGTCGACTGGCGGGTGTTCCCGGACTATGACGACCTCGCAATCAACGAGGTGCGCCAGCTGAGTGGGAGTGTCGCCGGCCTCGAGGAACGCCTCAACGCGGCCACCGACGCCCGCTTCGACTCATTTCGGGTGACCAGCCAGATCGGAAGAATTCTCACCGAGACCGACCGGTCGCTCCTGGTCACACGCTCGGGCGTGACGGTGCTCTCAATTCAGCTGACCGCTCTCGCCGGGTACGCGCTGTTCCTGACTGCGGGTCTGCTGGCAGAGAGCCGAACCGTGGAGGTGCACTTGCTCCGCTCGCGGGGCGCAACCACGGGACAGATCTTGACCATGGCCGTGATGGAGGGATCGATCCTGGCGATTCCTGCGGCCCTGGTCGCTCCGTGGCTGGCCGTTTGGCTGCTCTCGATGTTGAACACCGCGGGACCCCTCTCCTCGGTAGCACTCACCATTGCGCCGGTTGCGACTCCGGGCTCCTTCGTGCTGTCCGCTCTCGCCGCCATCGGATGCATCGTCGCATTGGCCGTCCCGGCGTACCGGTCCGCGCGCAGTCGAGCCGACGTACGTGCCGAGCGATCTCGACAGCCGGGCCGCACATTCGCCCAGCGCGCCGGCCTCGACCTCGCCTTGCTCCTGCTCGCTGGTATCGCCTTTTGGCAACTGCGGCGCTACGGGTCACAGATAACCTCGTCACTCGACGGGCGTCTCGGCATCGATCCGCTGCTCGTGATGGCCCCGGCACTCGGCCTGGTAGCGGGTGCGGTGCTGGCGCTGCGGTCTATTCCAACGCTGGCGCGGATTGCCGATCGAATCGCAAGCGTCGGGACATCTACGGTGGCAGCGCTGGCTGCGTGGCAGGTTGGCCGGAGGCCGGTCCGGTACGCCCGATCGGCTCTGCTGCTCATCATCGCCATCAGCATCGGGATCTTCGCAGCTTCCTACACCAGCACCTGGACGACCTCTCAGACCGACCAGGCCGATTTCGACACTGGCTCGGACGTTCGATCACACCGGGCGGCGTCGCCGATAACGGACCTGGTGGCGCAGGCGGCCTACCAGCGAATTGACGGGGTCCAGATTGCCATGCCGGTGGCCCGCCAGGTGAGCCAGCTCGGCCGAACCCTCGGCAACGGCGCCTTCATCATGCTCGACGCCGCGGTGGCAGAATCGGTCGTTCGGATACGCGATGACCTCAGCCCTGAGCCGTTCTCCGAGGTGATGAGGGGCCTGCTTGAGAACCGACCGGTTCTCGGGGCGCTTCCACTTCCGGGCGAGCCGACGGGGGTCGCAATCGACGTCGCGTTCGAGCTGGACCCGCTTCCCGAGGACTTCGCCGCGCCGGCGGATATCGCGGTCGATCGCCTCGCCTTCGCCCCGGCGGCCCGTCTGGTGCTGCAGGACGGCAACGATCTGCTGCACGAGGTCGACCTCGGACCGGTCCCCGTCGACGCGGGAACCGTCCGGCTCGAGGGCAGCCTGGTGCCGGGTCTCGCTTCGGACGACTCGACCCCGGCCTATCCACTATCCGTAGTCGATATCACCTTCCCATCCCTCATGCCCTTTGGCATCGAACGGACCGCCACGCTGAGCGTTTCCGGCGTGTGGATCGAGGCCGGCGGTTGGGAGCCAGTGCCGGGGTTCACCGAGATCGAGTGGCAGGCGGCAACGGGCCGACTCAGCGGCCGGGCCATCGCGCCATCGATCGAACTGATGCCGTCGGCCGGCAACGGCGCAGTCTCTGTCGAGATCAAGAGCGGCGTAGGAAGAGAGTCACTACCGGTACCGATTACCTTTAGCATTCGCCCCGCCGGCACCGACCTCCCGCCCACGATGTCGGTGGTTGTCTCTGAAGACTTCCTCGAGTCAACCGGGACCGCCGTAGGCGACCAGGTCCGCCTCTCCAGCCTGGCAGCGCGTCCACTCACCGGGCTAGTTGCCGCCGCTGTCACGGAATTCCCCACCGTCGACCCGGCGTTGGCCGAGCCGGTCATCATCGACCTGCCAAGCCTGCAAATGATGACCTATGAGCCGGGTGGAGATATTCGCTCTGCCGACGAGTGGTGGCTCGCGGTTCTGGAAGAAGACATCGCTCCGGTGGCCAGTGCGCTCGCAGCGCCACCCTATGAATCTCCCGGCGTCGAGGACCGCCTGACCCGGGCACGCACGTTGAAATCAAATCCGGTGGCGCTCGGCACCATCGGCGCGCTATCGATCGGGTTCGTTGCGGCCGTTGTCTTCGCTGCAATGGGGTTCGCAGTCAGCTCGTTCGTTTCGGCCAGAGAGCGCGTGGGTGAGTACGGCTTGGTTAGGGCGCTCGGCCTGTCCGATCGGCAGCTGTCGGCGTGGCTATCAATCGACCACGGCGTCCTCGCCGGATTGAGCCTCATTCTCGGGACGGGGGTCGGCGTGTTGCTCTCCTGGCTGATCCTTCCTCTCGTGACGGTCACGCAGGACGCCAGCGCTGCCGTGCCCTCCGTGGAGGTGATTTACCCGTGGCGGGCCGTACTGTGGCTAGAGCTTTCCGTCCTAGGCGCCCTGGCCGCGATCGTGGTCACGCTGGCCATCCTCGTCCGGCGGATCGGGTTGGCCGCCGTACTCAGAATGGGGGTGGACTGAACGTGGCACGGAAGGGAAGACTGAGATCGCTCAGCCGGGGGGTGCGATCAGCCCCCGGTCTTGCTCTTCGCCGGCTGTTGGCAGACCCCGTCCCGCACTTGCTTCTCGGGTTCGTCGTGTTCATTGCCAGCCTGGCCTTCACAGCCGCACCCCGCCTGCTGGCGGACATGTCGGATGAAGCCATCATCCGGAGAGTTACCGAAGCTCCTGTCACCGAGCGCAACATGACCGTTGGCCGGGACGGGACAATCGTCAGCGGGGTCCCCGGCAACGAATTCTCCGCGGTCGAGGACGTGGGTCGTGCCTTCAGAGAGAACAACCTCCCAGACTCGCTTCGAGGGCTTATCGTCACCGAGTCCTACGTGGCCGACGCCCCGGCATTCCTCGTTGAGCCCTGGCCCGATCAGGAAGATCCCGGGTTTTCGACGTTCGTCAAGTTTCGATACCAGCAGGACGTGGCAGACCACATCACCCTGGTCAGTGGCAGTCTTCCGGCAGCTCGAGAACCGGTGGAGGTCGTCTTCGAGGATGACGAAGTCGTACCACTGCCGGTCACCGAACTGGCTGTCACGGCCGAGACGCTCGAAGCGCTCGGTGTGGAGCGCGGCGACCAGATACTGGTTCGGCCCGACGTCGACGACCCCCGGGTTGCCGGCATTCCGCCCTCTGAACTGCCGATGAGGGTCCTGGAGATATCCGGCATCATCCAGCCCGTCGACCCGGACGCGGAGTATTGGAATCGAGACATTTCGCTCGATCACCCCCGGGAAGTTTTTACGGCCGACTTCGATCCGCTATTCGTCTTCACCACCGGCCTCATCGACCCGTCCACCTATCGACAGTTGCTCCGCGAGATGTCCCACGCGTCGTGGACCTACCGATGGCGCTACGCAATCGACCCTTCGCTCGTTACCGCGGAGAAGGCCGAGCGGCTCGCCGAAGACCTCCGCAGCATGGAAACCAGCTATCGGCCGCTCAGTGTTGCGCTGTCACTCGAGTTCGGGTTCTCGACCGGCCTGTCTGACCTCATCGACGCCTTCCTGGAGCGGCGCGCCGCCACGATCTCGATGCTGTCTCTGATATCAGCCGGGCTGCTGAGCGTTGTGCTGGCCATCGCGGCGCTGCTCGCCGCCCTGGCCGCGCACGGGCGACAGACTGAGAGCGCCCTACTACGCGGACGCGGGGCCTCCGTCGCCCAATTGGCTCTCACCCGCGGCGTCGAGGGAGCCCTGCTCGCCGCCCCGACGGCTGTGCTGGGATTCCTGACTGCGAGTTACCTGGTGCCCCTCGGATGAGCCTGGTATCCGTCCCCGCCGTCCTGCTGATGGCCGCCGCGGTAACCGTTCTCACCGTCGCGACCGCCCTCCCGACGCTGCGCCGCCGGGAGCGCCCGAGTGCACTCACACCGGGGCGCTCACTGCGACGCATCGTTGCGGAAGTCATGGTCGTGGTACTGGCGGCCGGCGCGCTCGTGCTTCTCCGCAGGCGCGGGCTGGTGACCGGTGGACCGGAGGCGGAGACTTCGTTCGACCCGCTGCTCGCGGCCGGCCCGGCGCTGGCGGGCTTCGCCGCTGCCATTGTCATGATCCGGCTCTACCCATGGCCCGTTCGCCTCATCGCCTGGGCGGCTGCCCGGCGCCGGCATGCGGTGCCGTTTCTGGGGGCCAAGCGCCTGATGCTCCAACCGCCGGCGGCTCGCCTCCAACTTCTGGTCATCATTCTCGCCGTCGCCGTTTCCGTGCTCTCCTCGGTGCTCGGCTACTCGATCGAGGAGGGCCGGCGCCTGTCGACCTGGCACGAGGTCGGTGCCGACTACCGAGTCACTACTCCGGGCGGGCTTCCCGATTTTGACGCAGTCGCCGGTCCGGAGCTCATCGAAGCAGTTGCCCTCGGCGTGCGCATCGGCAGTGTTGCACCGCGCAGTTCGACGATGAGCGTGCCCGAACGGGTCGCCTTTTTGGCGCTGGCAGTCGACGACTTCGAGAGAGTGGCCTCGGGAACCCCGGCGGATCCTCAGTTGGCGGAGTCACCGGTCGCGACCCAGCCGCTGGCCGACATCGGCACCGCTGCCAACCCGATCGAGGTATTGGCTTCTGCTGAGTGGGCCGGCGCTGAACCTCCCGTCGTTGGAGCCTCATTCTCGATGTTGATCGGCGCACGCCGGACGACGTTCGTCGTCTCCTCCATTCGAGACGATTTCCCAAGTATGGACACCGAAGAACCCTTCGTGGTCGCCAGCCTCGCCAGCCTGAACGCCGCCGGCAGCGGACTGCGCCCAACGGATGCCTTCCTGCGAGGCGCCGCGGGAGCGGACTCTATTATCGAGGATTCGTTGGTGATCGGCAGCAACCTCATCTCCCGGCGCCAGCTGTTTGCGGCGGCTGACGACGATCCGTTCTCAGCCGGGCTGCGCCGGGCCTTCACCGGCGCTGCCGCGCTGGCCATCGGTTTCGCCCTCCTGGCCGCGTTTTCCGGCCCCGCGATGGCGGCAGCCAACCGGCGGGCCTTTCTGGGGTATCTCCGCACCATGGGCCTCTCGAGACGCCAGGCGCTAGCTCTCGCCGCTATCGAGTACCTCGTTCCGGTCATGCTGGCCACGGCGGCTGGAATGGTGCTCGGCATCGGCTCGGCCGTCGTCTTTCAACCCGGCATACGGATCGAATCGTTCAGCGGCGGCGCCCTCCCGGCCGCGGTACTGGTCGACCCCGGATCCATCCTCACTTTGGGAGCGACGCTGGTCGGTGGGGCGGTCCTGGCAGCCGGCGTGTACGGTCTGGTCGGCCGACGAGCGGAGCTGGGAGGCATTCTCAGGGTGGGAGACGAATAATGGTTACCGGTCAAAGCCCACACCGCCCGACGTCGGGCCCGCGTGTTGACGACGCGCTCATCGTGTGTGACAACCTCGTCAAGATCTACCAGGTCGCCGATCTGGAAGTCGTAGCGCTACAGGGATTGGACCTCGTCGTCGAGCGGGCCGAGTTCGTCGCCCTGGTTGGAGCATCCGGAAGCGGGAAATCGACGCTGCTCAACATCCTCGGTGGCCTCGACAAACCGTCGGCTGGGAAGGCCCGGGTCGGCGATTTCGACCTGATTGCGATGACCGATGCGGACCGTACTGCCTACCGGCGAAACACCATCGGCTTCGTATGGCAGCAGACGGCCCGCAACCTGCTGCCATACCTGAGCGCAGTCGACAACGTCGCGATGCCGATGTTGCTTGCCGGCTCCTCGTCGCGACAGCGGCGGACGGCGGCGATGACACTTCTCGAGGTGGTCGGCCTGGCCGACCGCCACGCTCACAAACCGGGTCAGCTATCGGGTGGCGAGCAGCAACGAGTTGCCGTGGCCATCGCTCTGGCCAATGATCCGCAGGTGTTGTTTGCAGACGAGCCGACCGGCGAGCTGGACACGGCCACATCGGCCGCGCTGTTCGATGTGCTGCGATCCGTCAATGAACAGCGGGGGGTAACCATCGTGGTGGTGACCCACGATCCGCAGGTAGCCGACCACGTCCGGCGAACCGTCGCCATCCGGGACGGCCGCACCAGCAGCGAGGTCCTGCGTCGCACCCGGGTGGGGGCCGACGGCGCGCACCAGGTGGTGTCAGAAGAGTTCGCCGTCCTCGACCGCGCCGGACGGCTGCAGCTACCCACCGAGTACGTCGAAGCCCTGGAACTCGATGATCGGGTGCGGCTGACGCTCGATCCCGATCACATCAATGTGTGGCCCGATGAGGACGGTGCCAATGACCGCTGAGCGCACAGAAGGAGCGCTTCGGGAGCCCGCTGATCGACAGCCTCTGCTCGAGATGCATGACGTGTCACGGGAATACCGCGACGGACCACAGACGGTCACCGCACTCGACAACGTCTCCCTCCGAGTCAACCGCGGTTCGCTCGTGGCCGTCCATGGGCGCTCCGGTAGCGGCAAGACCACGCTGCTCAACATCATGGGCGCCCTGGATCGCCCCACTGCGGGCCGGGTTCGGCTCGACGGCCACGAGCTGACCGATATCGACGAAGCGGCCACGGTGGCGATCCGTCGCACCACAGTGGCGTTTGTCTTCCAGGCATTCGGCCTCATCCCGATCCTGACGGCCGAGGAGAACGTTGGGATACCGCTGCGACTCACCAAGACGCCGGTGCCAGAACGCGAACGCCGTGCACGCGAGGTCCTCGAACTGGTCGGCCTCGCCGACCGCCGTCACCATCGTCCCCACGAGCTGTCCGGCGGAGAACAGCAGCGGGTCGCCATCGCCCGGGCGCTCGCCAACCATCCACAGCTTCTGTTGGCCGATGAGCCGACCGGTCAGCTCGACTCCCGGACGGGACGGGCTGTTATGCAACTCATTCACGACATCGTGCGGACCCGGTCACTGACCGCCGTTGTGGCGACCCACGACCCCGCCCTCATCGACCTGGCCGACCGCGTGATCGAGCTACGGGACGGGCGCATCGTCGATCAGCGGGGCCCGTAACGTCCGCGCACCAGAAACGGGGCCCACGTGGGCCCCGTTTCTTAGTCCGTGTTGAGTAGACCGGCCTAGCGGCGGGCTTCGGTGGTGAGGGCAGCATCGACGTCACGGTGATACTGCTCGCCCAACATCCCGCCGGCGTAGCCGCCGAGCAAGGCGGCAACAATTCCGGCCGCGGCACCCGCCAGCGACTTCAGCGTGATGTCATCGGCGCCGAGCTGGCCGAACCAGTTCGGCAAATCGACTGCGGCGAAGGCGTTGTACTCCTGGCCGACCCAGGCGCCGACTGCGCCGAGGGCGGCAACCACCAGCACGAACCACAGAGCTGCCCCGAGTCCGTTGATGGCGCCGTCGTACCGGGCGATCCGACCGGCTGCCCAGCCTCCGACGAAGAACGAAACCAGGATGACGGCGATGGCGACGATCGAGCCGACCACCTCGACTTCCTGCAGGTTGCCGTTGAAGTCGATCTGATTGAGCTGGTAGTCGATCCCGCCCTCCCCGGCAGCGATCAGCGCTCCCAGGAAGACGAGCACACCGAGTGCGGTGAACATGCCGAGGAGCCCGGCGAGCACGTCGGCCCCGCCGAAGCGTTCCTTGATAGTGGTCATGTCGGTCTCGGCGCCGCCTACGGCCTCTCGTTCGCGCACGACCTCTCGTTGTTGTGTCATGTGATCCTCCTTGTGCAGTCGGCCCGTCCCTATACCGGCGTCTTCCAGAACGGTTCCCGCTGGTAGTAGGCGTAGACCTCGTCGAGCCAGGTCATGTCGCCGGCGTCGGGCCAGTTGTCCTTATCGAACCCGGGGGCGTTCTCGATGGTTTCCGCATCCAGGTCGACCACCACTGCGTGGTTCTCGGTGTCCACCTGGAGAAGCTCCCACGGGATGGCGAAGAATTTCTCGCCCAGTCCGAGTACTCCCCCGGCGGCCAGCACCGTGTAGGCAACCCGCCCGGTACGGAGATCGATCATGATCTCTTCGACCGTGCCGAGCTCTTCGCCGGCGCGGTTCTTGACGGTGTCCCCGGTCAAAGTCCCGGCGCTCAGTGTTGTGTTGTTCATGTATTCCTCCATTGATCGTTGGTCCCTGCGTGGCTTCTAGGTGTCCTAGAAGATCAGGAGCAGGATGAGGATCAACAGAATGAGTCCTCCGACGCTGATATACATATGGCACCTCCTTGGTTGGTGGAGTACCCCGATCCCGGTGCCTTCAAACCCATCTCGAGGGGCGGCCTCCCGGTCAAGGTTCTGGTGCGTCGGACGATGGATAGCCCATGAGGGTGAGGGGTCTGGCCGCGGCAGTACTGCTGGTTGCCCTGTTGATACCGGGGCCGGCCCGCGCCGGGCCCGGTGGGGACAGCGTCGGCATCGTCGATCCCGGTACCGCCCGGTGGACGGTGCGCACCCCGACCGGTGAGGAGCACAGCTTCTACTTCGGGATCCCCGGCGACATCCCTCTCGTCGGTGATTGGGACTGCGACGGCCGGGACACGCCCGGCATGTTCCGACCACACAACGGCAACGTCTACCTCCGCAACTCACTGACGACCGGTGTGGCGGACAGCCAGTTCTTCTTCGGAAAAGGCGGAGACGTTCCGCTGGTCGGCGATTGGGACGGTGACGGCTGCGACACCATCGGCGTGTTCCGCAACGGGCGGGTGTTCATCCGTAATTCGCTCGGCACCGGGTTCGCCGACCACGACTTTTACTTCGGGATTCCCGGCGACGTCCCGCTGGGGGGCGACTACTCGGGGAGCGGAACATCGAGTGCGGCCCTGTTTCGCCCGGCCGCCGGCCAAATGCATATCCGCCATTCACTGACGACGGGGATTGCCGAGGAGACGTTCGACCTGGGCCAGCCGGGTGATCGTGCGATCGTCGGCGATTGGGATGGTGATGGCGTGACAACGACCGGCGTGCTTCAGCACAACGGAACCTTCTCCCTCGCCAATCAGAACGATGGGTCCGGCCCCGATCTCGAGATTCCGTTTGCAGATGGGATCCCGATTGCGGGCGCGTTCGGCTTGACGGCCGGCTGGGACCCAACCACCTTCGCCCACCGCTACGAAGTGGGGCCGGGCCGGCCGTATGCACAGCCCGGAGACGTCCCGTGGGAATCGCTGCAACCGTCGAGCATCGTTCGCATCCACTACCGGGCCGAGCCGTACCGATCCAAATTCGTGGTCAATACGGTGGGGACGGCTACGGCTCCCGTCGTGATCACCGGCGTTCCCGACGCGGAGGGGCGGCTCCCCCGGATCTCGGGAGACGGCGCCGTCACTCGTCCCCAGCTCAACTACTGGAACGAGGTGCGTTCCATCATCAAGATCGGAGGGTCCAACCTCCCCACCGACGATCTGACCCCTGCCCACATCTACATCGAGAACCTCGACATCGCCTCGGCCAAGCCCGGCTACGCGTTCACCGATGACTCCGGCAACGTGCAGATCTACAGCAACAACGCTGCCTGCATCCACGTCGAGCGGGGCGCCCATGTCACGCTGCGGGGCAACGAGCTCCATGACTGCGGAAACGGCGTGTTCACGGGATTCGGCTCCTCCGATGTCGTGCTAGCCGGGAACTACATCTGGGGCAACGGTATCGCCGGGCGCTTCTACGAACACAACACCTACACCGAGAGCGACGGGATCACCTTCGAATACAACCGCTATGGGCCGCTGTGCGACGGCTGCCTGGGCAACAACCTCAAGGACCGCTCGGCGGGAACCGCCATCCGCTACAACTGGATCGAGGGGGGAAACCGCCAACTCGACCTGGTCGAGACCTCCCACACTGCTCTTCGAGACGACCCGGCCTACCGCACAACGTTCGTCTACGGCAACGTCCTGATCGAGCCGGACGGGGCAGGCAACAGCCAGATCATCCACTACGGCGGCGACGGTGGTGACGCCACCCTGTACCGCAAAGGCACGCTCCATCTCTATCACAACACGATCGTGTCAACCCGCAGTGGCAACACCACACTGCTGCGGCTATCGACGAACGATGAGTCGGCCGACGTGCGCAACAACATCGTCCGTGTAACCGCCGGCACCGGCCGGCTGGCCATCTCCAACGAGGCGGGCACCGCCACCCTCCGCACCAACTGGCTGCAGGCCGGCTGGGTCCCGTCGCACGGCAGCCTCACCGGGACGGTCTCGGCGTCCGGTACGATCACCGGCACCGACCCAGGGTTTGCCGCCGGCTACCGGCTCTCCCCCGCATCCCCATCGGCCGTCGCGGGCGGACCGCTCGCTCCTGCAGCCTCGACCCAGCCGGTCGAGCACCAGTACGTGGTGCACGCCGGAGCCGCCTGGCGCAGCAACCTCGGTCTGGCCGCCCTGGGAGCCTTCGACTAGCCGATCGGATGCGACCGGGCGAGCGGCGGGCCGGTGACCTCCATCCATGACCGTTCGGCGATCAATCGGTACTGCTCCTCGTCGGGCGAGGTCAGGGCGGCGTGCTCGCGAAAGAACCGTTCCATTCCCGACGGGGCGAACATGACCAGCAGTCGCGCCGGCGTAGCACCAACGTTTTGAAAGCAATGGGCGGTGCCGCGGGGAACAAAGACGAAAGATCCCGGCCCGGCGGGAAGAATGCGCTCCCCGGCGAGAAACCGGAGGCTGCCGTCGAGCACGAACCACATCTCGTCCTCGCGCTGATGCAGGTGCTGAGGCGGGCCGAGGCCGGGCGCCACTTCGATCTCGAGCAGCGTGAACGCGCCCGCCGTCGCCGCGGTGTCGGCCTTGATAGTGGCCCCGCCACCGACCGGTCCGGGAATCGCTTCGCCGGCCCCGTGATGGAGCACGTATGAGTCGACCATTGTTTTCGGCCTTTCTGCGCCGCAACGGCGCCCGTACGGTGAATCGAGGACTAGCCCGTGAGCCTCTGGCCGATCAGCAGCAGGATTCCGACGAAGGGCCCGGCCAGGAGCAGCGCATACCGGCCCAGGCGGTGGTCGATGCGGCGGGCCAGCACGGCCATCAGGGCGATCCCCCCGAGCCAAAGGCCGACCAGGATGAGTACCACGGCCCGCTGGAGATCGGACCAGCCAGGGTCGGTTGCGTTCAAAAACCCGTAGGTGCCGAATCCGGCGGCCAGCACCAGGTGACCGCCAAGAATGGCTTTGTCGGCCGTCGACAACGGACGGTGGACTTGTGTGGGATGAGTGGTCATGTCTTCCTTGTTTTTCGGGAGGGTGGTCCCTCCGCAGTGGTCCCGACCGTCGCCGGCCTTCGTCGGGTTAAAGCACCCTTCCGGGCGCAGGCGCGGCTCGCGTATTTGGACGATGGCGTTGGATAGAAAGTTGCCGAAATCACCTTCCCCGCTCGATTGCGCGTACGCTCCGAGCATGCGGCGCGCCGTATTTGTCATTGGGATTCTGACACTGGGTCTGGCCTCGTGCTCGACCAGCGACACCACCGCCACCACGGCCGACCCGTCGGTGGGAACCCCGGCAACCGATCAGGCGCTCGCCGCCGCCGAGGCGTTTCGAGCGGTCCCGGACGGCTACCAGGATTGTGGGCACACCAACCTGACATCCGGGTGGCCAACCACGACGATCTTCAACGCAGAGATCGGAGCAGTCTGCATTACCGATGCGGCCGCATCCGGAACCCGGTCCCAGCAATCGTTCAGCGGACGGGACAACGCTGGTGGCCTGGACGGCCGCATCGTGCGGGTCGAAGGGATCGAAGACATCAC
>JABDLU010000194.1 GCA_013002865.1 Acidimicrobiia bacterium | reverse complement strand
GTTCATGGGACGGCTGAGCGATCTGGTGGGGCGCCGCAAGGTGTACGTCGGTGCCCTCGTGGTGTTCCTGGCCGGCTCGCTATGGATCCCGTTCACAACGTCGCTCGGCTGGTTCATCGCCGCCCGTGTGCTGACGGCGATCGGTGGTGGTGCCATGGTCCCCGTGGCGCTGGCGGTCATCGGCGACCTGTACGAAGAGGACCGCCGGCCCCGTGCCTACGGCATTCTCGGCGCGGTCGACACCATCGGCTGGGTGTGGGGCCCGTTGTTCGGAGCAATGCTGGTGCGGTTCCTTGATTGGCGCTGGCAGTTCTACCTCAACGTGCCGTTGGCTCTGATCGGCATCGCGGTTGCCTGGTGGGCGCTGCGGGACTTCGACCGACCCACCGCCCGGGCGGCCGTCGACTGGCCCGGTGCGGCCACCCTGACGGTTGCGCTTGTTTCGCTCAACATCGCGCTGCTTGATACCAGCGAGATCTCTGTAGTCACCGAGCTGTCTGAACTGGCCGGCGTGAGTTCGGGCTCCACCACCTGGTTGTTCGGTGTGGCGGCCGTGTTCTTCGTGGCCTTCTGGCTGATCGAGCGCCGCCGGGCAAACCCCATCATCGACCCGGCGCTATTCCGAGCCCGCAACTTCACGGCCGGAGTCGGCGTCAACTTCCTCGTCGGGGCGGTCCTCATCATCGCAATGGTCGATGTGCCGCTGTTCGTGAACCTCGTCGTCGAGACCTCGCTGCTCGATGCGGCGGTGATGAGCGGCTGGGTGCTCTCCGGGCTAACCGCTGCAATGGCGCTCACCTCGTACCTTGGTGGTATCGCCACTGAACGGACCTGGTATCGCCCGGTCATCATCGCCGGCCTGATCGTCACCTCGGTCGGGTTTCTCGTCGTAGGCAGCGCGTGGGATGCGGAGGTGACCGCCTGGACGATGGCGTGGCAGCTGGTCATCCTCGGTGCCGGATTTGGTCTTGTGACCGCCCCGACCAATTCGGCCGTCGTCGATGCCGCGCCGGCCGACCAGCTCGGCACCGCGGCAGGTCTTGTCATCGTGTCCCGGCTGATGGGCCTGGCCGTTGGGCTTTCCGGTTTGACGGCTTGGACCCTCTTCCGGTTTGACCGCCTCCGGCAGGGCCTCGATCTCCCGGCGATCGGTGATCCCGGCTATCAAGATGCGCTCGAGGCCGCCCAGGCCGAGATCACCGCCCAGGCTCTCACCGAGACGTTCTTGTTTGCCGCCGCGGTAGTCGTGGTGGCGGTAGTGGTGGCGCTGGCCCTCCAGCGCACGCCGTCCCGGGCCGACTCCGCGGCGTGATGCGTCCGGTCTGACCAGAATGGGACGGTCATGCCGGCCAACCTGAATCCGGAGTACCGGGCCGCCGAGGCCGCCTTCAAGAAGGCGCGCGACCCGCAGGAACGGCTCGATCACCTGCGCGAGATGCTTCGGGTGATCCCCAAGCACAAGGGCACCGACCATCTTCAGGCGGACCTGAAGACCCGGATCAAGGAGCTGAACGCCGAACTGGCCGGGCCGCGCAAGGGGGGTGCCCGGACCGCCCCGCCGACCTTCGTCCACCCCGAAGGAGCTGCCCAGGTGGCGCTGCTCGGGCCGCCCAACACCGGGAAATCGGCCTTGCACGACCGCCTCACCGGATCACACGCTGCTGCCGAGGCCTATCCGTTCACGACCCAGTACCCCCAGCCGGGGATGTTCGATGTCGAGGATGTCTCGCTCCAATTGGTCGATCTCCCGCCGATCTCGCCCGAACATCCGGTGCCCTGGATCGCCAACGCCCTGCAGTCAGCCGACGGATGTCTCTTCATCGTTGACGTGAGCCGCCCGGGCTGTGCCGAGGAGACCGTGGAAGCCATTGAGCTGCTGGCGGAACGCAAAGTGCAACTGGCGCCGGACTGGCCCGCCGACGGGCAGCCGGACCGGGCCGATGAGGACGACCCGTTCACCTTGTGGTTGCCGACGGTGCTGGTGGCAAGCAAGTCCGATGTCGTCGGGCACGCTCGCGAGGAGCTGGTGGCCCTGGAGGAGCTCACCGGCCTCGACTGCCCGGTGCTGTCGGTGTCGGCGGTGAGCGGGGATGGCCTCGTTGAGCTGGGTCGCTGGCTATTCGAGCGGCTGGCCATCGTGCGGGTGTACACCAAAAAGCCCGGTGGGCCCGTCGACGACGGCAAGCCGTACACGGTGCGCCGCGGGGATACCGTGCTAGACGTTGCCCGGCTGGTGCATCGGGACATTGCGGCATCACTCAAGTACGCCCGCCTCGTCGGCGGGTCGGGACACCAGGGCCAACAGGTGGGCCGCGACCACGTCGTTGCCGACGGTGACGTGCTGGAGCTCCACTCCTAGCCGGGCAGGTTCTGTATGAACTCCCGGATTGCTTTGACGGTTTCGCCGGTGGCGTCGAACTGGGGAAGGCCGCGAGTGTCGGGAATGCGGCGAGCGGTCCATCCCGCGTGCTGCGATGTGAACGGCGCCAGCTCATCGAACGATGAGTAGGCGTCCTCATCGAACAGAACCTGCGTGGGCGCCGCTACCTGCGAGTACAGGGTCCCGGTGGCGTTGCGGGTGAAGAGCGTGCCGGCCAGGAACGACGCCGGCGCATACCGGGCGTTCGGCTGGTGAGCGGTGAGGTAGGCGTAGGACTCGAGACCCGCGTCGACCTCGCCGGTGAAGGACCGGGACAGGAAATAGTGGATTGAGGGCCGGGAGGTCAGCGCGTCGAACGCCGCTTGCCCGACGACCGGCATTCGCACCAGGTCTCCAAGCCACTCCGGTGGGCTCGAATCAGTCGATCGGAAACCGGTCGGTGAGATCAGCGTGAGGGATGCCACCAGGTCGGGGCGGAGGTTCTCGGCACGGGCGGCGAACTCCGCTCCCAGAGAGAGCGCGACCACGTGGGCGGGCCGCCCGACGTGCTCGAGGGCGGCAACGACTCCCGCCGTCATGGTGGCGACGTCGTACTCGATCGGTTCCCGCTCCGACTTGCCGTAGCCGGGCAGATCGAGTGCGGTCACGGCGAGGTCGGCGGACAACTCGTCGAAGAGCGGACGCATTTCTGCGGCCGAGGCGGCGGCGTTGACCGAGTGGACCAGCAAGACCGGCGGAGCCTCGTCGGGCCCCCGCTGATACAGGGCCACCGTGCGGCTGCCGGGCAGGGCGACAAAGGACGGCTCAGCCGCCAGCGGGCTCGGCAGCGGGAGGTCGTGGTCAACAGCCACAGCGCTGTAGGCGACCCCGGCTGCGGCGGCAACCGGCGCGACCTTCAGGGCTCGGCGGGCAAGGACAAAGGGTGCGGTGAGGATGTTCATGCCACAGGTGTACCCGTCCTCCAGAGGTATCAAACCGACAAGCCGGGTTTTGCGGAGCCGTCCCCGGGGTAGAAGATGCCACGAAAAGACAAGAGAGGGAGTCATCTATGGCAGGCGATGTCGTCGATTTGATACTGGCGGATCACCGGAAGTTCGAATCGTTGCTCCGCGATGTTCGTGACGTGGAGGCCGACCGGGAGGCCGCCCTCTCTGAGCTCTCGGCCACCCTGGTCGCCCATGCCGAAGCCGAGGAGAAAGAGGTCTATCCGAAGTTGCGGCGCAAGGACGCCATCGACAAGGAAGAAGCCGAACACGGCAAAGAGGAGCACGCCGAGGGTCACGAGGCGCTGCTGAAGGTGCTGGAAATCGGCGACCCCGACACAGATGAGTTCGGCGAGGCCATTGAAGAGCTGACCAAGGAACTGGCCCACCACATGGACGAGGAGGAGCGCACGGTACTCAACCCGGCCAAGACCGAGATTGCAGAGTCGGTTCGTCAGGATCTGGGCCTGGCCTTCATGGAGGAGCGCCAGCGCCAGTTGGATGCCGATTGCGGATCGATCGAGAACGTCCGGCGCCTGGTGGCCGCCTCCGACGCCGCCTCGACCTGAGTCTCCTGGGCGGTTACGCCCGAACGAAGCGGCGCTCGGCTGCGCCGGTGATGATGACCCCGGCCAGGATGAGTGCGCCACCGACGGCGATGCCGATCTCGATGCGCTCATCGAGCACGATGATGCCGGTGGTGAGCGCCACGAGCGGGACCAGGTAGGCGATGATCTGGGCGCGAGTGACGCTGACGTGCTGCAGCACCCAGTAGTAGGCCAGGAACGGCACGACCGAGCCGGCCAGTCCCAGGTAGGCCAGCAGCACCCAGGCGATTCCGGTGATCTCGGACGGAAGGCCTTCAACGAGGAGCGTCAGCGGGACGAGGATCAGCGAGCCGAGCGCGAACTGCATCGCCGTCACCTCGACGGGGTCGTAGCCCGCCGACTGTTTCTTGGCGTAGATGTTGGAGACGCCGACGCACAGCACCGCGCCCAGCCCGAGGGCCAGCGCCAGCATGGGCCGTCCGCCCTCGTCGAGCCCCGAGTCGCCGGTGAGCGACAGGAAGGCCACGCCGCCGAACGCCACTAATAAGCCGATCACCTTCCCCGAATACAGCGGATCGTCCGGCAAGAGGAAGTGAGCGAAGATAGCGGTCGCCACCGGCATCAAGGCGGCGAGCAGGCCCATGAACCCGGCCGACGCGTATTGCAGGCCGAGCGTGAACAGGATGAAGGGCAGCGAGAGGTTGAACACCGACATCACCGCCCCCACTTTCCACTCGTCGCGACTGCGGGGAACTGACCCGCGCACGAAGTGGAGGAACGCAAAGAGGGCGACGGTCGCGATGATCGCCCGCAGCGCCACCATGGCGATGGGCGTGACTCCTTCGTCGAAGGCGGCCCGCACCGCCACACCGGCGGTCCCCCAGCCGAAGCTGGCAGCACCAAACGCAATCCAGATCCGGGTGGCCATCGAGTCAGGCTAGGGGTGCAGCCTGACAATGTGCCCCTACTCTGTAGCCCTATGCACCAGAGTCTGCAGGACACCTACGGACCCGGAACCATTTGTTTCGGATGCGGGCCGGCCAACGAGAAGGGCCTCCAAATCAAGAGCTTCGTCGCGGACGAAGCGGTAGTGGCCGACTTCGATCCCAGCCCCGA
>JABDLU010000180.1 GCA_013002865.1 Acidimicrobiia bacterium | reverse complement strand
CCGAGGAGGCTCTCGCGCGACTCGGCTTCGAACATCTCGGCGGCGGCATAGTTGGCATCCCTGACCACCACCAGCGAGAGCGCGTGGTCGAGGTCGGACGGGTTGAGGCGCAAGTGACGGCCCAGATCACGCACCCCGCTCTGCTTGAGCGACCCGAGCCAGGCGGCGACCTGGGAGAAGTCCTCCTCCCACATCGCTATCGGTGAATGGAGGAAGATGTTCCGGTAGTGACTCTCGGTGATCTCGAGGCGGGACTCGGCGGTCGCCTTGAGCTCGTCGTACAGCTGCTGCATCTCCTGCGACGACATCTCAAGCGAGCGCTCCAGCAGGTACCGGCTCTGATCGGCGTTGTCGTAGAAGGTCTCAACCCGGGCGAGAAAGGCCGCCCACTGCTCCGGGTCGTCCGGCGGGGACTGGGCGTCGAGGCCGAGGCGACGCAGCTGCCGGGCGAGCACGGGGTTCATGTGGTTTCTGCCACCACCGTCAAGGTCATCGTCTGGTTGTGGAGGTCACACGAGCCGGTCGTGTACGGGGAGATCTCGCCATAGGAGTAGAAGCCCACCTGATGATTCCCCTCCGGCAGCACGTGCTTGACGGCTTCCAGCTCATCTTCGGTCCGCTCGCCGAGCACCAGGCGGCGTCCCACACAGGAGATCGCCAGGGTCAGGAACGGGCCGGCGACGTCGGGCAGCACGGCGTGCTCGGCAGCGGTTTCCGCTCCTCCGACCAACCGGTCGAAGTTGGCCTGCATGAGCTGGGCACGATGACCTTCCGGGATATCCCCCGCGAAGGTGAGCGATTGGGCCTCCTCATCGACGGCCAGGATGGTCCGGACGAGTTGCTTGTCATCGGTCTCGCTGGCGCGCAACGCCAGGGGGAACAACAGCCCGGTGGCGGGGAGCCCGGACGCCAGTTCGCCGAGATAGCCCCGGTACAGCTCGAGGGCCGGCTCACCGTCCAACTCGTAGAGAACGTTGCCCTGTGAGCGGGTCACGATTCGTTCCGGGCCGAAGCGGTCCCACCCGCCTTGGGAGCCGTGGCCGACGTGGACGTTCACGCCGTAGAAGCCGACGGCGGTGACGAACCCGGAGAGGGGCTTGCCGTCGACCAGCGTCCAGGTGCGTTCGAAGCGGTCCCCGTCCCCGGCCAGCCCGCCGGTGATGGGTACGCCGTCCGGAAGCACCTCATTGAGGCCGTCGACTAACTCGGTGCCGTTGACGGCCAGGCCGTCAGACAGCACGAAGACGCCGGCGAGGTCGGCGGCGGCCAGCTGGGATCCCAGGCGCCGGCCGGCCTCCCGGGAAGTCTCGGCGGTGACCGGCTCGAGGGCCACACTGAGCCGGGTGCGGTCGAAACGGGCGACGGCGACTGACAGCGACCCGTCTGAGATGACCTCGTCAAAGATCTCCCCCGACGACGAGCAGCCCACGATCTTGGCTTCGGGGTAGGCGCTGACCAGCTCCCGAATCGGCTCAGGATCGTCCAGGTAATCGGTCGACCCGAACACCGTCACCAGGGTGCGCGACGAGTCCAGCTCGGGAAACGGATCCGACCAGGCGCGGCCATCGAATTGCAGCATCCGGATCTGCATCAAAATCCTTCCGGTAGTACCGATTCACATCGGCGAAATCGCCCGTGATCATTAGCGAAACGGACTCGATAGGCGGTGCCGGGAACTACCCTCTCCCTTCCCATGAATACACCTTTCGACCTCGTTGACGACCTGCCACCCGAGGTGGTCGATGATCTGCCTCCGAGCGTGATCGACCAGATTCGCAACGAAGGGCTCGAGAAGCTGCCCGAGACGGTGGTCGACCGGCTCCCCGACACCGTGGTCGACCGCATCCCCTCGGAGTTCATCGAGGGTGCATCCGCCAATCCGGCCCTGGTGGCGATCCTCGTGGTCGTCGGGCTCATCGCTGTCGCCGGCTTCGTCTACGGCATCGCCAAAAGCGCCTTCAAAGCGGCCTTCTTCTTCGGCGTCGTCGCCGCCGGAGCGTGGTATTGGTATTTCAACGCCTGAAGCTTCGCTTCAGGCGTTGAGGTCGACGGTCAACTGTCAACGGTCGACGGCCACAGAAAGGAATCGCGGGTTGATCCCACGCTGGGATGTCACGCTCGGGACGGGCCCGTCAGAACCAGCGCGGGTTAGTTCGGACCGGCGAACCGGTGTCCGGCAACCGGCGACCGGCGACCGGCGAAGCCGGTCAGTGCCACTGATTGCGTTCGGTGAGGAGGCTCTTGAGGATGTCGGGGCGGTCGGTGATAAGGGCGTGGACGCCGACGTCGAGCAGCTGAGCCATGTGGTCGGGGTCGTTGACGGTCCACACGTGGACCTGGCGGCCGGCCGCTTCGGCCGCCTCGATCAGTTTGCGGTCTGACAGTTTCACGAAGGCGAACTCTTCTGGGATCTGCAGCGCGTCGGCCCGAGTCGGCAGGGGGCGCCCAAGCCGTGACGCCAGGTACAGGGCGACGGTCTCGGACGGCCCGGACGAGGTGGCGACCCGCCCCCCACTGGCCGCCCGGAACCGGCGCAGGCGCCGATCGGAAAATGACCCAACGATGGCCTGATCCTCCAGACCGCGCCGGCGCAGGAAGTCGGCCAGATCTTGCTCGAAGCCGGACTGCTTCAGATCCAGCACCAGCCGGATGTCGGGAAACGCATCGAAGACCTCCTCGAGCGAGGGGACCCGCACACCGCGGCCCCGACGGGGATAGTCCTCATGGGGAGAGAAGTTGTGGGCCGCATCGCAGGCGCTGAGCTCCTCCCACGTGCGGTCGGCGACCGGTCCGCTTTGGTTGGTCGTGCGGTCGAGTGTGTCGTCGTGAAAGGTGACGAGCACCCCGTCCCGGGTGCGGTGCAGGTCGGTCTCCAGGTAGGAATAGCCGAGGTCGACGGCCGCCTGGAACGCCTCCATGGTGTTTTCCGGCCACAGCAGCCGCGATCCCCGGTGGGCGATAGCAATGGGAGTCGGAGCAGACAGGACGGGACGCACCCCGGCAGGCTACCGGGTCAGATTCAGGCCGAGCCCGTACGCGAGAAGGCCGGCTACCAGCAGGCCACCGACCCATCCGGCAGGTTTGGTCAAGCCGGCGCCGGGTCGGGCGAGGAGCACGCCTTCCACCATCCATGTCGAGAAGGTCGAAAACGATCCCAGGAACCCGGTGGTCAGCAGCCGGGCCAGGTCCGGAGTGGGATCGGCACCGGCCACCAGTCCAAGCGCAAACGCGGCCATCACGTTGACCGCGGCCGTGCCCCACGGGACACTCCCATCGAAGCGCCGCTCAACGGCGGCGGTGATACTGAGGCGAGCAATGGCACCGCAGGCAGCTGCGCCGCCGACTCCCAGCCAGATCACCGGGCGGCTTCTCCCATCCGCAGACCGGCAACGGCCGCCGCCAGCCCACCGGCCAGCGTGGCGAAGAGATAGGTCGAGGCGCCGGCCCCGTCGCCGCCGTCGACGAGAGTCCACAGCTCAGCGGCCAGTGTCGAGAAGGTCGTCAAGGCGCCGAGGGCGCCGACTCCAGCGGCGACACGGAGCCAGGTCGGCCACCGGTGGGCGCCGTAGCGCACCACGAACCCCAGCAAGAACGTGCCGACCAGATTGGCGGTGAGGGTCGGCCAAGGCCAGGCCGACGGCAGCTCGGCGAGACCGGCCCGGGCCAGTCCACCCAATGCGCCGAACAATCCGACGGCGGCGACGACCCCAACGCGAAAGAGAGAGCCCGACGGGGCTCTCTCTCCATTGGGGTGTCGTTGGCGATTACTCGCCAGGTGTCACCTCGTCGTCGTCGCCGTCCATCTTGTCTTTGACGGAGTCGACAACGTCTTCTGCCTTGTCCTTGACGGCATCGAAGGCGTCACCGGCCATGTCTCCGGCCTTTTCGGCCACGTCGCCGAGCGTCTCACCTACGTCGCCGGCCACTTCTTTCGCCTGTCCGAACCAGCCTTTGATGGTGTCCATCAGTCCCATTTGTGTGTCTCCTATCGGGCTACAGCCGCCAGTTTGCCATCTCTCGGCCTCCGGCGAAACTCGATTTCGCGAACGAGGCGCCGAAACGCTTCATCGGGATGCATGCAACAGGTACTGTGCGACCCGATGAACCCGCTGACCACGGCCCGTTCGGGGTCCGGAAACACTGCCGGCGCGCTGCGCTGCGCCCTCTCGCTGCCCCGGCCGACTACGGGGCCGGCGCCCCGAACCACCCCGAGCACGGTGCCGCGGGTCGAACGGCGCACCCGCCCCTGATCCGAGGTTTGGGCTTCGAGCCGGGCCACTAGCATCGGCGAGCATGCGATTGCCCACTGTGACCGTGTTTGGCTCCTCCGTGGGGTCGCCAGGAGAGCCCGACTACGACGACGCCGTCGAACTCGGCCGCTTGCTCGCCGAGGCGGGCTTTGCGGTCGCCACCGGTGGATACGACGGGCTCATGGAGGCGGTCTCTTCCGGCGCCGGAGACGCCGGAGGGTCGGTCACCGGGGTCACCGCTCCCGAGGTGTTTCCGCACCGGCCATCACCCAACCGGTGGGTGCAGGTGCACGTCAGGGCCGCCAGCCTGACCGAGCGTATCCACGAGCTGGTCGACATCTCCGATGCTTCGATCGCGCTTCCCGGCAGCATCGGGACGTTCACCGAGCTGATGGTGGCGTGGAACCTGGCGTTCGTCGCCCGGTTCTCGGACAAGCCGCCCCATCCGGTGATCACCGTCGGCCCGCTGTGGGAGGACCTGGTGTCGTTACTCGGAGAGCGGCTCGGTACCGACGCCGGTCTCGTCACCTGCGTCGACACAGTCGGTGAGGCCGTCGACGTGGTGAAGCAACGCGTCCGCACCGCCACCACCTCATGAGCTCGGACGGCTTCCTGCTCGGACATGTGGTCGATCCGGTGAGCGGCGAGAAGACCGGGAGCGATATCAACTACGACCCCTCCGACCTGACCACCCACGGCGTGATCGTCGGCATGACCGGGTCGGGCAAGACCGGTCTGGGCATCATTCTCCTCGAGGAAGCCCTCCTCTCGGGCCGCCCGGCGCTGGTGATAGATCCCAAGGGGGACATGGGCAACCTCGAGCTGCTCTTCCCGGACTTCGCCCCGGACAGCTTTGAGCCCTGGGTGAGTCCAGATGAGGCCCGCGCCGACGGGATCTCCACCGGCGAGCTTGCGGAGAAGACGGCGGCTCTGTGGAAGAAGGGCATCTCCGGCTGGGACCCCGGCCTCGAAGCCATCCGGCGCCTGCGCGACACCGTGGATGTGACCATTTACACCCCGGGCTCGAACGCCGGGGTCCCGGTCAACGTCGTCGGGTCATTGGCCGCCCCGCCGATCGACTGGGACACCGACGCCGAGGCCGGACGTGATGAGATCGAGGCCTTCGTGTCGAGCCTGCTCACGCTGGCCGGCATCGAAGCCGACCCGCTGTCGGCACCCGAGCACATCCTGCTCGCCAACATCATCGAGTATGCCTGGAGCCGGGGCCGTGATCTGGACATGGCCTCGTTGATCGGGCAGGTACAAGATCCGCCGATGCGCAAGCTCGGTGTGTTCGAAGTGGACGCTTTCTTCCCGGCCAAGGACCGCACCGGTTTGGCCATGCGGCTCAACGGCCTGGTCGCCTCACCGTCCTTCGCGGCCTGGTCCGAGGGCGTGCCGCTCGATATTCAGAAACTGCTGTACCAGGAGGACGGGAGCCCGCGCGGCGCCATCCTCTATCTGGCCCACCTCTCCGAAGAGGAGCGTCAGTTCATGGTCACGATGGTTCTCTCAAAGGTCGTGACCTGGATGCGGAGCCTGTCGGGGGCCACCGACCTGCGGGCCGTGGTCTACATGGACGAGGTGTTCGGCTACGCCCCGCCCACCGCCAACCCGCCGCCCAAAAAACCGATCCTCACCATGCTCAAGCAAGCTCGTGCCTTCGGAGTTGGGCTCGTCCTATCGACGCAGAATCCGGTCGACCTGGACTACAAGGCCATGTCCAATACCGGCACCTGGATGATCGGCCGGCTCCAGACCGAGCGCGACAAGGCCCGCATCCTGGAAGCGCTCGAATCGGCCGCCGGCGGACGAGACATGAAGGCCATCGACAAGTTGATCAGTGGCCTCGACAAGCGCCAGTTCCTGCTCCACAACACCCGGGAGCCCGAACCCACGGTGTTCGCGACCCGCTGGGCGATGTCCTACCTGCGCGGGCCCCTCACCCGCGAGGAAGTGGGCCGGTTGACCGAAGACGTCGTCCTCCCCGAGCCCGTCCCCGCTGGCACAACCGATGATGCCGGGGCGCCCGGGCCGGCCGCCGATGAGACACCGGTGGCTCCCGAGGTCGCCCCGCGAGTCCCCGTCTACTACCTCGACCCGGCCGCTCCCTGGGCGAGCCTGGTAGAGGCCAACCCGTCCGGGTCCCGGCTGGAGCCGATGATCGCCGCCCGCATCGAGCTGGTCTACGACGAGACCAAAGCCGACCTGAAGCACGACCAGACCTGGGAGGCAATCTTCTACCCGCTCGGCGAGCACTTCGAGGCGGACGGAGCGACGGTCGTGGACTACGACGACCGCGACTTCCGAGCCGAGGCACCGGAGGACGTCGCCTACGCGCTGGTCGACGCTCCGATCGACGCCGCTTCCTACTGGACCGGGGTCAAGTCCGACATCAAGGACCACCTCTACCGGCACGCCACCGTTGAGGTGTTCCGCAACGCACCCCTCAAGCTGTACTCGCGAGTCGGCGAGACCGAAGCGGAGTTCCAGGAGCGCTGTGACCGGGCGGCGGAAGATCGAGCCGACGAAGAGATTGCCAAGGTCAGTGAGCGGTTGGAGAAGCGCCTCGATCGGGCCAAGGAGCAGCTGGCCGCGGCTCATCGGCGCATGCAGGAGCTAGAGATCGACGCCGACACCCGCAAGCGTGACGAGTTGATGTCCGGGGCCAGTGACGTGCTCGGTGTGCTGCTCGGCGGTAGGCGCTCCCGCTCCCTGTCGGGCGCCTCCCGGCGGCGGAGCCAGACCCAGCGGACCGAACAGCGCCTGCGGACCGCCCGCGCCAAGGTGGAGGACAAGGTCGATGCCGTGGCCGAGCTGGAGCAGGACCTGGTGTTGGAGATCGAGGAGATCAACGACAACTGGGAAGACGCCGCCGGCGAGATAGACACCATCGAGGTCGGGCTCGAGAAGAACGACATCTCCGTCGACGAGGTCGCCCTCGTGTGGGTGAGGAAGTAAGGAGGTCGCCGGTCGCCCCCAGACCCCCGTCCCCCGTCCCCCGTCCCCCGAAGGCTTGCGCCGTAGGAACTGGGGCTGGCCTATGGAGGCGGCGACGTGAGCCAGGGGTCGAGGCGGGCGATCCAGTCGGTGATGAGGGCGGTGACGGTCGCGGGGCGCTCATGGGCGACGCCGTGCCCGCCGCCGGCCAGGACCGCCACCGTGCCTCGCGCCAGATGCTGGCTCAGCAGGGACGCTCGCTCGTAGCCGACAACCGTGTCGTGGCGCCCGGCAATGACCACCGAGGGGCCGTCGAGCACTGTGGGCTCGGCCTCATCGTCGAGGCGGTATCCGGTCGCCTGGAACGCTTCGAGGAACTCGTGATCGGCGACTGACACGCCGGGCAGGATCTCGGCGCGCATCCGCTCCAGGACCGCCGGGTCCTCGTCGACGATGAAGGGGCGGAATTGGCGAGAGAGAGGGTCTGTGAACTCGGAGTCGGGCGAAACCCGCACCTTCATAGGGTCGGGCAAGATCCGCTCACCGGCCCGCATCACGGGAACGACGAGCGCCAGGCCGAGAACGGCGTCCGGCCGGCGGCGCACCATGCCCTGAGCCAGATATCCGCCGTACGACATGCCGGCCAGCGCATAGGACGCATCCCCCACCAGCGCACTGATGGCCTGCTCGACCGTTTCGAGCATGTCCTGGGCGTTCGATCCCGCCGGCAGCGGGCTGGATCCACCCATGCCGGGGAGGTCAAGATAGATACGGCGCCAACCGGCTCGGTCGTCGAAGGCCGGCTCGAAGATGTCGACAACGCTCCGGTGGTCCATCGTCCAGCCGTGCAGAACCACCAGCGGCCGGCCCGTTCCGGTCTCGTGATAGGCGATCCGATTGGGACCAATGTCGAGGATCCCGCTGTGCAGACCCATCCCTAGGCGAGGACGTCCCGCACGATGGCGAGGGCCCGATCGATGTCCTCGGGCTCGATCCCGAGGTGGGTGACCGCCCGGATGCGCCCCGTGCCGAGCGGAAGCATCAGCACGCCCTGGGCCGTCAGCTCGTCGCACACCCGATACGCCTCCGGAATCTCGAAGTACACGATGTTGGTGTCGACCTCGGCCGGATCGATTCCCACGCCGGCGAGCTCGGCCAGGCCCTCAGCGAGTCGCTGAGCGGCGGCGTGGTCGTCGGCCAGTCGCTCCCGATGGTTGTCGAGGGCGTAGAGCGCGCCGGCTGCCATCATCCCGGCCTGGCGGAAGCCGCCGCCCAGCATTTGCTTGACGCGCCTCGCCTCGGTGATGAGATCGACGGGGCCGGCCAGCGCCGAGCCCATCGGTGCACCGAGCCCTTTCGAAAAGCACACCGACACCGTGTCGAAGCCGTCGGCGAAGTCGGCCTCAGGCACGCCGCTCGCAACCGACGCGTTCCACAGCCGGGCGCCGTCGAGGTGGGTGGCCATGCCGATCTCCCGGGCGGTCGCGGCCACAGCCCGCAACAGGTCGAGCGGCCAGATGGTTCCGCCAGCCTCGTTGTGAGTGTTCTCGGCCGCTACCAGGGTGGTCGGCTCGAAGAGAGATGCCGGCATAGAAGCAGGCGGGACGGCGATGGCGGCCCGAACCTGCTCGGGCGTGAACGTCCCGCGGGGCGATGCGACCTCTTTTATCCGGATGCCGGAGATGACGGCGGGCGCGCCGAGCTCGTGGCCGTTGATGTGCGCCCCGGCGGCGGAGATCACGATGTCACCCGGGTCGGTATGCACCCGCAGCGCCGCCTGGTTGGACAAGGTCCCGCTCGGGACGTACATAGCGGCGTCCTTGCCGAGGAAGGCGGCCACCCGCTCTTCGAGGGCGAGAACGCCGGGATCGTCGTGGTAAACATCGTCGCCGACGATGGCGTCGGCAATCACCTTGCGCATGGCGTCGGTGGGAGCGGTGACGGTATCGGAACGAAGATCGATCATGGCGGGCCGTCAGTGTATTGCGGGCCGGTCAGGGAGCCCGCAGCGCCGCCTCGTAGGTCGCCACGGTCGCCTCGTCGAACCCCACCAAGGTGACAGATTCAACGCTCCTGTCGGCCGATCGAAGTGCTGCGACCGCGACGTCGGCGGCGGCGGCTTTGGGGTAGGCGTACACGCCGGTGGAGATGGCCGGGAAGGCCACGGTCCGGCCCCCGATCTCGTCGGCCACCTCCAGGGAGCGGCGGTAACACGACGCCAATAGCTCTGGCTCGCCCTGATCGCCTCCGTACCACACCGGCCCGACCGTGTGGATCACCCACCGGGCCGGCAGGTCGAAGCCCGGCGTGGCCTTGGCGTCTCCGGTGTCGCATCCACCCAGCTCCCGGCACGCGGCGAGAAGCTCGGGCCCGGCGGCCCGATGGATGGCGCCATCGACGCCGCCGCCGCCCAGCAGCGAGTTGTTGGCCGCATTCACGATCGCATCGACCCCGAGCGTCGTGATATCCCCCCGCCACACTTCAATGTTCATCTTGACCGCTGACCACAGACCACCGACCACCGACCACTGACCGGCAGGGTTCTCAGTCCCCTTCGACCATCGCCCACAGCAGATCGCGGATGCTGGCGATGCCGAGCAGCTCGCCGTCGCGCATGACCGGGAGATGGCGGTAGCCCGTCTCGATCAGCCAGGAAGCTGCTTCCTCGACGTCGACGTCGGGCGAGAAGGTGTCGGGGGCCGGGGTCATGAAATCTGCCGCCCGTTCAGAGTCGAGCTCGACGTCGTCGGCGACGCCCCGCAAGATGTCGCGCTCGGTGAGGATGCCGACAAGTTCGTGGCCGTCGATAACACCGACGCTGCCCACACCACTCTTCACCATGGATTGGGCGACTTCGCGCAGGGTCGCCTGCGGCCCGACGACTTCTGCTCCACCACCAACGAGTACTTCGAGATTCACGACGCCCCTTTTCCCGTTGCCGCCAGGCTACCTCGCCCGGCCGTGTGAGACTCCTAGACCAGATCCTGTTCGCGGATTCCGAACGATGGGTGCCGGAGACGGCACAGCGCCAGCTTCTCCAGCTGGCGGATTCGCTCACGGGTGAGATTGAATTCCTCACCGATCTCTTCGAGCGTGCGGGGCACGCCGTCGAGGAATCCGTAACGCAGGCCGAGGATGCGGCCTTCCCGCTCGGGGAGCCGCTCGATGGACTTGCGCAGGCTGTTGGCGATATCCATCTCTTCGGTCACCCGCACCGGGTCGACGGCCTCGTCGTCCTCAATGAAGTCACCGAGCTGGGCGCCGTCCTCCCCAACGGGCTGCTCGAGGGACACCGTGTCGGCCACGCCGAGCGCCAGCTCGACTTTGTCGACGGTGACACCGGCCTCCTCGGCGATCTCGTCGGGCTTGGGGTCGCGACCCAGCTCAGCCTTGAGGCTGGCCTGGGCGGCCCGGACCGCTGCGAGGGTGTCGTGCAGATGCACGGGAATGCGCACGGTGCGGGACTTGTCGGCGATGGCACGCGTGATCGCCTGGCGAATCCACCAGGTGGCGTAGGTCGAGAACTTGAAGCCCTTGCGCCAGTCGAACTTCTCAACGGCCCTGATCAGACCGAGGTTGCCCTCCTGGATGAGATCGAGGAAGTCGATCCCGGAGGTATTGGCGTAGCGCCGGGCGTTGGCGACGACGAGGCGCAGGTTGGCTGTGAGGAACGCATCCTTGGCATTGCGGCCCTGGCGCGCCTGGCGGCGCAGATCGAGCTCTTCCTTCTTCGTCGTGAAATCCTTGGCCTCGAGCTTGGCCGCCGCGTCCTGGCCAGCTTCGATCTTCTGGGCGAACTCGACTTCCATCTCGGCTGTCAGCAGGTCGTACTCACCGATCGCAGTGAGATATTGGCTTACGAGATCGGTGGTAAGACGGCCACGCTCGTCCATGAGCTTGCTATGCCCGCGGGCGCGCGGCTTACTCGCTGTTACAGCCATAAATGGCTTCCTCCTCAGTGGTGCTCCCGACCAAACGCATATGCGCTCAGGCGCATCAATATGACACAGATTAGGGGTCTTGAGAACCCCCCAAAATGCGGAATTGTTTTCCCTTCCTGGAAACCGCAATTGGTTCTGGTATCAGTGTCGGTCATTTTCGGGTTTCCTGCACGTCATTTGCCGGACATTCTTGAGACCCCCGCGACGGCCGCGAAGTTCCCATCGAACGCTACGGTGCGGGCATGCCTAACCGCCTGGCCGACGCCACTAGCCCCTACCTCCTCCAACACAAGGACAACCCGGTCGACTGGTACGAGTGGGGTGACGAGGCCTTCACCGCCGCCGCCGAGCGAGACCGCCCGGTGCTGCTCTCGGTCGGGTATTCGGCGTGCCATTGGTGCCACGTGATGGCTCATGAGTCCTTCGAGGACGAGGCGACCGCCGCGCTGATGAACGACCTGTTCGTGAACGTGAAGGTCGACCGGGAGGAACGGCCCGACGTCGATTCGATCTACATGACGGCGGTGCAGGCAATGAACGGTCACGGGGGCTGGCCGATGACCGTGTTTCTCACCCCGGATGGACGCCCGTTCTTCGCCGGCACCTACTTCCCTAAGGAGGCGCGGGGCGGGATGCCCTCCTTCCGCCAGGTGCTGGAGGCGATCGACGAGGCCTGGCGGGAGCGCCGTACCGACATCGAGAACCAATCCGACCGCCTGGTCGAAGCCGTCTCCCGCACCATTCCCCCGTCAGCCGAGGGTATCTCCGCCGCCCACCTCGCCGCGGCGTACGAGCAGATCATCGGTGGCGTTGATTGGGAGCACGGCGGGTTCGGCGGCGCCCCCAAGTTCCCGCAGGTGCCCGCTCTCGAGTTCCTGCTCCGGGTGCGAAACGAGCCTTGGGCGGACCGGGCGGGCGAAGCCCTCACAATCTCCCTGGACGCGATGGCGGCCGGAGGGATACGCGACCACCTGGCGGGCGGCTTCGCCCGCTACGCCACCGACCGGATCTGGCTGGTGCCCCATTTCGAGAAGATGCTCTACGACAACGCCCTGCTGGCCCGGGTGTATTTGTGGGCGGGCGTCGAGCTCGACCGACCCGATTACCTGGCGGTGGCTCGTCAGACGCTCGACTATGTGCTCGACGATCTCGGCGTGGACGGGGGCGGGCTGGCGTCGGCCGAGGATGCCGACAGCGAGGGCGTCGAGGGAAAGTTCTACGTTTTCGACAGGGACGAATTCGCCGCCGTTGTCGGGCCGAGCGCCGACGTGGTCGGAGCCGTCTTCGGCGTCTCGGCGGAGGGCAACTTCGAAGGCAGCACCATCCTTCATGCCGCCCGCCCGATCGCCGACGTCGCCGACCAGCGCGGTGTGGCCGTCGAGTGGCTCACCGCAGAAGTGGAGGCGGCCCGCCGGAAGCTCCTCGATGCCAGGAACCAGCGAGTCCGGCCCGGCCTCGACGACAAAGTCATCACCGCCTGGAACGGGCTAGCGCTGCGGGCGCTCGCCGAGGCCGGAGCCGTCCTGGCCGATGATCGCTACCTCGCAGCCGCCCGGGCCAATGCCCGGTTCGTGCTGGATGCGCTACGGCGGCCCGACGGCCGGCTGCTGCGGTCGTGGCGCCGCGGGCAGGCGCATGTTCCCGGCTTTCTGGAGGACTACGCCGCGTACGCGCTCGGTCTGTTGGTGCTGTACGAAGCCACCGGCGAGGAGGAGTGGTTCACCTCCGGGCACGCTCTGCTGACCGGCATGATCGAGCTGTTCTGGGATGGCGACCGATTCTTCTCGGTTGCCGAGGACGGCGAGGAGCTGATAACCCGCCCCCAGGACCTGATGGACAACCCGGCGCCGTCGGGCAGTTCCCTGGCCGCCGAGGCCCTGATGAAGGCGGCCCTGCTCACCGGAGATCCCGAGTTGGCGGCGCTGGTCGATAGTGCTCTGCGGGCCGGTGGCGCCCTCGCCGAGCAGTACCCGTCTGCAGTGGGACACCTGCTGGCCGTGGCTCACTCCTGGACCTCGGGGCCCCGGGAGGTGGCCATCGTTGGCGAAGACCGTGCCGAGCTCGTCGCCACCTTCTGGAGTCGCTACCGGCCGGACGCCGTACTCGCCGTCTCGGACGGCACCGGCGAGTCATCGGTGCCGCTGCTGGTCGGCCGGATCCCCCACGAGGGACCCGCCCTGGCCTACGTGTGCCAGAACTTCATCTGCGCCGCCCCGGTGGACAAGCCCGACCAGCTGGCGGGGCAGCTCGGGTAGAAGCGCCGGGGGGTTGGCTTGCGTGGCCGCGCCTGCAACCCCCAATCAAGAACACAGGAACGCGCTCTCACCCCCCTCCTAGCCTCCCCCACCTTCGGCGGGGGAGGTACCAGAAACGCCGCAATCGCGTCCGATGCCCGGGACCTTGTCGGGTTGGTGGGTTCGCCGTAGCGGTGAGCACGACCCAAACAGGAACACGGGAACGCGCTCTCAGCCCCCTCCTAGCCTCCCCCACCTTCGGCGGGGGAGGTAACCAACACCAGCGCCTGACGCCTTCTGGCTTGGAACCTGGAACCTGCAACTCCAACCAAGAACACAGGAACGCGCTCTCAGCCCCCTGCTAGCCTCCCCCACCTTCGGCGGGGGAGGTACTACCTCATCGCTCTCTTGGACTCCCACGGGGGACGGGCGACGGGGGACGGGCGACCGGCGACCGGCGACTGGGGACGGGCGACGGGGGACGGGGGACGGAGGATTGCTCACGAAAACGCGAAACCCCGATAACATCTCGTGATCATCCATGAGTGACCGATGTCCCATCTGTGCCGGCGCGCTCAGCGCCGACTCCTCCTCATGCCCATCCTGCGGCCATGAATTGAGCGAGCGCGCCCCAACGGGCGCTTTCGTCTCGCGCTACGAAGAGGCCGAGCTCACCACCGACAGCCTGTTGTCGGCTCCCGCCGTGTACCGGAAACTGCTCGAACGCGAGGAGGCCAACCCGCTGTGGTACGAGTCCGGCAGCGACGATCCGCTGGCCGTCCCACTGCCGCTGCGGGAACGGCCCCGGGAGTGGTGGCCCGCTGTGATCGTGGCAGCCATCGTCGCCGTCATCGCCGTATTCGGCGTCACCCAGCTGTTCGGCTCGTCCAATGATCCCGAGGTCGAAGTGCTCGGCGTCGAGGCCGAGACGACCACGCCATCGTCGACACCCACCACCGCCGCGGCCAGCTCGACCACGGCCGCACCGACCACCACGACCGTCCCGGCAACAACGACGACCATCACCACGCTGCCTCCCCTCACCATCATCCCGTCGGGCGAGCCGATTGCCCTGAGCAACATGCGCCTCGGCGCCTATGCCCTCGAGCCGTTCCAGTTCGGCGAGAACTTCAACACGGTCCTGTCACGCCTCGGAGCGAGCCTCGACGAGGCTTCCGAGATAGGCCGCCCGGGCGTGTCCGGCGGCGAGTTCGGGACCTGTGCGGGCGATGTCATCCAGACGGTACGGTGGGGCCGCCTACTGGTCATCGGCGTCGAGGACACCGAGGGCGTGATGCGCTTCGCCGGCTACCGGCTCGACTCGACGTACGACACCTTCCGTTTCCCGGTGCTCCGAACCATCAGCCGGGTCGGCGTCGGCGACCGGATCTCGGACCTGGAGGCCGCCTACAGCCGGGTCTCCTATTTGAACGACGAGTCCCACGGCCTGGTGTTCCAGGTCAAGGCCGGCGACGGCTCGCTCCTCCTGTGGGGCCCCGTCACCTCAAACGAAGCCACCGGCGAAATCCTCGGCATCTATTCGCCGAACAGCTGCTCGAGCTAGCGCTCGAGCAGCTGGGTCGACGGTCAACGGTCAACGGTCGACGGCCAAACCATCTCCGTTCCGGCAGTTGACGGTTGACAGTCGGCAGTTGACGGATCTAGTCAGCTTCGCTGACTAGATCCACGTGAGCATTTCTTTGACGGCGGCGGGGAGAGATTGGCGCCACGGGGGGATCTCGATGCCGGTGGCTCGCTCGGAGGCGAGGACGCCATAGGCGGGCCGGAGCGCACCGGCGTTGTACTCGTCCGAGGCGATCGGCTGCACCAGCCCGGGATCCATGTCGGCGAGCTCCAGCACTACCCGGGCAAACTGAAACCAGGTGGTCTCCGGGTGGCTGGCGAGGTGGAGGATGCCCGTGATGCCGGCGTCGAGCGCCTCCAGAGTCGCCACCGCAATGTCGTCGGCGATGTTGGGTATGCCGAGCTGATCGTCGACCACCCGGATCGGGCCTTCGGCGGCACGGCGCAGCACGGTGGCCGCGAAGTTCGGGTGGGAGCCGGAGACCAGCCATGAGCTCCTGATGAGCAGCATGTCGGGATGGGCTTCCCGCCCGACGGTCTCACCGGCGAGTTTGCTGTTGCCGTAGGTGTTGATCGGATTCGGTGAATCTGACTCGACGTACGGGGTGTCCTTGGTGCCGTCGAAGACGTAATCGCTCGAGAAGTTCACAAATGGAAGCGACCGCCGGGCACACCAGCGCGCCATCTCTCCGACCGCCGACGCATTGAGCAAATAGGCCAGCTCGGCCTGCTGCTCCGCCAGGTCGACGGCGGTATGGCCGGCACAGTTGATGACCGCCTCGGGCTCGAACCGGTCGAGCGCCGACTGGATGGCCTCCACGTCCAGGAGATCGAGCTCATCAATGCCGAGCGAGCGCCCTCCCGGACCGAGCAGATTGGCAAACGACGTGCCGAGCTGGCCTCCGCGGCCGATGATGAGAATCATCAGCCGATGATCTCCGACCGATCGCCGATCGTCAGCTCAACGAACGCCGGCGGCGCCGAGCCGCCGATCGAGGCCCGCCGGCCGATCAGCGAGTCGCGCAGACGCCACTGACTCAGCTCGACTTCTTCCATGAGGATGGATTTTCGCACAACCGCGTCGGTGATCCGACAACCGTCGCCAATGGTCGTGTTCGGCCCGATCGTCGAGCGTTCGATCTCCACACCGGCCCCGATCACGACCGGTCCGATGATGTCGCAGTCGACCAGCTTGGAGCCGAGGCCCACCTGGACCTCGCCCCGCAGCCGGCAATCGATCACCTCGCCCTTGAGCGACGTGCGGAGGGTCTCCAGCACGAGCTCGCTGGCATGGAGCAGGTCTTCCTTCTTTCCGGTGTCCTTCCACCAGCCGCCGATCATCGATGCCCGTACCCGGCGTCCGGAATCGATCATGTACTGAATGGCGTCGGTGATCTCCAGCTCACCGCGGTGCGACGGCTCGATGGCGTCGAGAGCCTCCTGAACGGTCGCATCGAACAGGTAGACGCCGACCAGCGCCAGGTTGGTCGGGGGATTCTCGGGCTTCTCGATGAGCTGATACACGTGGCCGTCCTCGTCCAGCTGGGCGACGCCGAAGGCGCTCGGGTTCGGCACCTCGGCCAGGAGGATCTGGGCGTTTGGCTGGTGCTCCTCGAAGTCGCGCACAACATCGGCAACACCCTGGCGAACGAGGTTGTCCCCCAAGTACATGAGCACCGAATCCCCATCTGCGAACGGCATCGCCAGCTGCAGAGCATGGGCCAGTCCGTCGGGACTCTGCTGGAGGATGAACTCGGGCTTGATCCCGAACTTGGAGCCGTCCCCGACCGCATCCTTGATCTCCTGGCCGGTCTCGGGCGAGATGATGATCGCTACCTCGGTGATCCCGGCCTCGGCCAGGTCACGCAGCCCGTAGAACAGGATCGGCTGGTTGGCGACCGGGACGAGCTGCTTGGACATGGCAAACGTGATCGGACGCAGCCTGCTCCCGGCACCACCGGCCAGAACGACACCCTTCATGAGCCGGCTCGCAAGGGCCGCCACCAGTCCGGGCGCTGCCGGTACCACTCGATGGTGTCGCCGAGGCGGTCGTCCACGCTGTGAGCGGGCGACCAGCCGAGAGACCGCAGCTTTGAGGAGTCGAGGGCGTAGCGGCGGTCGTGGCCGGGCCGGTCGGTCACCCATTCGATCAGCGACTCGTCTTTGTCCATGAGCTCGAGAATCCGCCGGGTCAGCTCCAGGTTGGTGAGTTGGGCGTCGGCGCTGATGTTGTACACCTCGCCGGGCACCCCCTCATCGACGAGGAGATGGATGGCGGAACAGTGGTCTTCCACGTGCAGCCAATCGCGCTCGTTGAGGCCGTCGCCGTACAGCGGAACCGGCCGATCCTCAAACAGGTTGGTGACGAACAGCGGGATGACCTTCTCGGGAAACTGGTACGGCCCGTAGTTGTTGGTGCAACGGGTGATGATTGCGGGGTAGTCGTACGTGACCTCGTAACTCTGCGCCAGCAGGTCGGCGCCCGCCTTGGAGGCCGAGTAGGGGGAGGAGGGCCGCAGCGGGGCATCCTCGGTGGGGAAGCCTTCGGCGATCGACCCGTACACCTCGTCGGTCGACACCTGCACGAATCGGTCGATGCCGTGGCGGGCGGCCGCGTCGATCAGCACACCGGTGCCGACCACGTTGGTTTCGAGGAACACGGCCGGCCCGTCGATGGACCGATCGACGTGACTCTCGGCGGCGAAGTTGACGATGACGTCATGGCCGGGAACGAGCCGATCCACCAGCTCGGCGTCGCGGATGTCACCCAGGACGAAGCTATGGCGGCTGGATTCGTCGAGCTCGTCGACGGTTGCCTTCACACCGGCGTAGGTGAGGAGGTCGAGGTTGGTTACCTCGGCCTTCGGCTCATCCCGCAGGACCCGGCGGATGAAGTTGGAGCCGATGAAACCGGCTCCTCCGGTGACCAGATAGCGGCGGCTCATGCCGGCCGCAATTCATCCGGCACGTCCGACCACTTGGGGGCCTCCTGGTCGCGGTCCGATAGCGTCGGGGAAGCCACCGGCCACTCGATGCCCAGCTCCGGGTCGTTCCAGAGCACACCGAGCTCGTCGGAGCCGTCGTAGTAGCCGGTCACGAGATACGACATGAGCGTTTCCACGGGGGCATAGAACCCGTGGGCAACGCCGATCGGAATATGAACGGCGCGGGGGCCCGATAGCTCGAACTGCTCGACCGCCAAGTAGCTGGACGACGAGGCTCGCAGGTCGATGAGCGTGACATGGGCTTGGCCGGAGGGGATGAACCACAGATCCTCCTGCTTGCGGTGGTAGTGCAGGCCCCGCAACACGCCGGGCGCCGATTGGGACGTGTTGGCCTGCACAAAGTCACTATTCGGCAGCCAGGTCGCCCGGAAGGTCTCCATGAAGTAGCCGCGACCGTCATCATGCTTCTGTAAAACGAGATGCTGAACCCCGTCGATGACTGCGGATGGCCGCAATTCCATTAGGCCTCCCTCGGACATTCGCCAGGTGCCGCACTGTCAGCGTAGTTGCTTTTCATAACCCCTCAATCGGCCAGACAGGCCATGGCATTGACCCTCCCGGCTACCAATTCCGGCGCCCCGCACCGCCGCCGGTAGTATCCATGCTCGTGAGCGAGCCCACCTATCAAACGCTACCCAGCCTGCCCCGCACGACGGGCATCGGTGCGCTGGCCGGAGCGGTGGCCTCGATCGCCGTTCTCATTCTGCTGACCCCGCTGTTGCTGAACCGGGTGAATGCCAGCCCGCTGGACGACGGAACCGCCAGGGTCGACGCCGTGTTCGAGTTCACCGGACTGGATGTCGAGCTCCCCGAACTGATCACCATCGGAGACACCACCTACTTCACGTCCGAGTGGGGCCTCACTCCCCTGTTCATGTTCTCGTTCCTGGCGGCGATCGGATTCGGCATCGCCGGCCTCATCACGGCGGCACTCGTCAGATGGCTTCCGACTGCCGTTGATCCGGCTGCCAGCCCCGACCAGCCGGGTCGTGTCCTCTATGGGAACGGGTTCATCACCGGGGCCGTGATCGGGATTCTGGCCGCACAGTTCGCCGTCACCTGGCTCGGTTCGGGCACGAGCGTGAACCTGCAGATTCCCATCTTCCGCTTCCTGGTGACCCTGGTGGGGGCCGGCGCCATCCTCGGCGCCACCGTGGCCGCCACCTCCCACCTCATCGAACGACCCGACGTCGTCGGAGTGGAGGGCAACACCTGGGAGAGCCGGAGCCAATTCCTCGGTGCGACTCGCCGGGCGCTCGTCATACCGATTGCGGCGCTGGCCGTCGTCGCCGTGGTCGTGGTCGTCTTCGGCGTGCTCCTCCTGGCGGTGGAAGAGGCCGGCAAGGCTGCCCCCCTCATCCTGGCCACCGTGGTCTCGGCGCTCATCCTCGGCGGAGCGTCGTTCGTGGCGTACAAGAAATAGCTGTCAGCTGTCAGCGATCGGCTATCGGCGATGGAGTTGCCGGTTGCAGGTTCCAGGCCAGACGGGCGTCGGGCAAGAAGTTGCCGGTTGCAAGTTCCAAGTTGCAGGCCGGAAGGCATAGGGGGTCGGTCGTCGGGGGTTGGGCGTCGGGCATCAGGCATCAGGCATCAGGGATCGGGCATCGTTTGAGATGTGGCGTTTCTGGTACCTCCCCTGCGAGCGCCAGCGAGTGGGGGAGGCAAGGAGGGGGGTGAAAGCGCGTTCCTGTGCTCTTGATTGGAAATGCGAGTTGCCAGTTCCGAGTTCCAAGCCAGGCGTCGGGCGTCGGGCGT
>JABDLU010000163.1 GCA_013002865.1 Acidimicrobiia bacterium | reverse complement strand
GACGATGGTGAAGTCCTCACCCTCGACCAGGCCGGCATCCTCGAACTGCTCCTTGAAGAAACGACGATCGTCGAACTCCCAGCGATCCGAAGACGCACTATCAGGCAACAACACCCAAATCGGGCCGTCAATTTCGGCTCCGCTCCCGCCGCCGCCGGCGGTCGTGGTGGTGTCATCACCGCTGTCGTCGCCTCCACAGGCGGCGGCTACCAGCGCAAGCGCCAGCAACAGGGCCACCCATACGAAGCTCTTACCTCTGATTTTCATGTACAAGGTCCTCCTAATAAGAGAACGGGGTCGATCGGTTCCCACAGTTGAAGAAGAATGCGGCCCCGTGATAGCGGCATCCTATGCCGGTTCCAGCAGTTTGCCCACCGGTAGGAACAGTTTTCGCGACCTCAGCGACCAGGGGCGGGGACGATCACAACCGGGACGGGGGCCGACCGGGCAACCTTGTCGGCCACGCTGCCGAGCAGCCACCGTCCGATCCCCGATCGGCCGTGGCTCGACATGACGATCATGGTGGCGCCGTCTGTCCCGGCCCGCTCGATGATCTCGGCTGCGACATTGGTGCCGTCGCTCGAGGTGGCCGTAGCCTGAACGCCACGTTCCCGGACCCGCTCGGCCACCTGTTCCAGGTAGGCGGTGGTCGCCATCGCCCGGGTGATCTCCTCCGATTCGGCGAACTCGCGCAGAGCGGCCGCAGCCTCCGGTTCGGCGGCGACGAGCAGCGTGATCCTGCCCCCGGCAGGGCGAGCAATGTCGATGGCGACGTCGATGGCGCCCTCGGCGATCTCTGACCCATCGAGCGGGACGAGGATGTTGGCCGTGGCAGTCATGGAGCTCCTGGTGGTGGCTTCGGAATCTAGCCCGCCGGTTGATAGCGTCGGGGGCGAAGGAGGCGGAGATGAGGGATCTGGACGGATTGGTAGGAGCGATCACCGGCGTCACGGCGGGAATCGGCCGGGCCACAGCCCGGGCACTGGTTGCCAGGGGCATGAAGATTGCCGGCGGGGGACGGCGGGCGGATCGGCTGGAGGAGCTCAGAGCCGAGCTCGGCGACGGGTTCCTGCCGGTGGAGATGGACGTGCGCGAGCCCGCCGACGGGGCCCGGCTCGTCGATGCCGCCCGGCAGCAGTGGGGCCGGCTCGATGTCCTGGTGCCGAATGCGGGGATCGGGGTGTACGGGGGGATCCTCGATCAGACCGACGACCAGGTGGCGGCGATGATCGACACCAATGTGGCCGGGACTATCTGGCCGATCCGGTCGGCCGTCCCCGGCATGGTCGAAGCCGGGGGAGGGGACATCGTCATCGTCGCCTCGGTGGCCGGACTGCGCGGTGCCGGAGACGAGGCGGTGTACGCCGCTACCAAGTTTGCCCAGGTCGGGCTGGCTGGCGGGCTCGATCGCGAGCTCCGCTCCAAGGGGATCCGGGTGACCGTGATCGCCCCCGGGGGAGTGGCCACGGAGTTCGCCATGGGCACCGGCCGCACGCCGGACATGCCAGGCCTCGAGGAGATGCTCCGGCCCGAAGATGTGGCGGCCGCCGTCGTTTCAGTGCTCGAGCAGCCCCCTTCCATGCGCACGCTCGTCTGGTCGATGCGCAGCATCCACGAGGCTGATTAGCTAGCCGGTCAGTACCGCTTCGATGACGGCCATGTTGGCGATCGCATCGTCAATAGGTACCGGGAGCGGGGTGCCGTCCAATACGGCTCGGGCGAACAGCTCGGCCTGGATCGCGTACTGATCGGCCGGCTCGAACGTCACAGTGTCGGTGGCCGGCGCCACCGGCGGGTCCCCACCGCCGGTCACAAAGATCCGGGTGGGCCGATCAGGTGGGATGTTGAACGGGATCTCGATCTCGATACGGCCGTCGGTCCCGAGGATGTGCACCCGCTGGTCGGGCTCGGCCCGCGTCGAGCAAGTGAAGGTCGCCTGGCCGCCGCCGGGGAACTCGAGAACGGCTGAGCTGAGCGTGTCGACCGCCATGACGGGGTCGCGGGTGACGGCTGCCGCGACGCGGGTCGGTTCGGCGTCGAAGAGCATCCGCGACAGGTTGATGTTGTAGCACCCGATGTCCATGATGGCCCCGCCGCCGTTATCGACCCGGTTGCGAATGTTTCCCGGATCGTCGTTGTAGTAGCTGAAGCGGCTCTGGACCGCTTTCAGCTCACCGATCGCACCGCCGCGGACCAGCCGGACCGCTTCCACCCAGCTGGGATGGTGCCGGTACATAAAGGCCTCGCCGAGGAGCACACCGGCCTCCCGGCAGGCATCGGCCATCTCCTGTGCTTCCGCGACCGACATGGCCAGGGGCTTCTCGCACAGGATGTGCTTGCCGGCGGCGGCGGCTCGCAGCGTCCACGTCCGATGCATGTCGTTTGGCAGCGGGATGTAAACGGCATCGACGTCGGACTCGAGCAGTTCCTCGTAAGTCCCGTACGCGGCGGGGATGCCGAGCCGTTCGGCGGCTGCCGCCGCCGCGTCGATGCTGCGGGAGGCGATCGCCACCACCTCGCAGTTGGGCGCGGCCTGGATTGCCGGTGTCACTTTCTCCATGCCGATCTTGGCGGTGCTGAGAATCCCCCAGCGAACGCTGCTCATGGTGCAGGCACCGCCGCCCCGAGACGGGCCAATTCGATGTCCTCGTCCTCGGGGAGCCCGCTGACCCCAACGGCGCCGATCACGGCATCGCCGGACAGAAGGGGCACACCGCCACCCCAGCCGGTGTAGCGCAGGTCGCCGAAGTTCGTCATCGGGAAGCCGTCGGCCCGGGAGCGGGCGCCGATCTCGGCCGATTCCACCCGTTCCCGGGCAGCGGTGAATGCCTTGTTGATCGCATTGTTGATTGAGGCGAGCGGACAGCCGTCGGTCCGGAGGAACCCGACCAGCTCACCGTGCGGGTCAACCACCGCAACGGCGGCTGCGCCGTCGCGCGCTTCGAGCTCAGCCTGCACGGCGGCAATCACGGCCGCGGCGTGGCGGTGGGAGATTTCAGAGCGTGCCATCGGTGGCCTCCTCGTACGTTGCGTCGGTCCAGGCACCGTTGGCGGCGCTGGACGTCATTGCCGCCTCGACGAAACGCACGCCGAGCGCCCCGTCGTACGCGGTTGGGAAATGGAGGGCGAGCGGATCAGCCGTCCGGCCGCTGCGGCGAGCGGCGATTGCCTCGGCCGCATCGGAGTACAGGTTGGCGAAGCCTTCGTGAAACCCTTCCGGATGTCCGGCGACGATCCGGCTCGCCCGGGCGGCCAGGGGCAGGGTGCCCGGCCCATTTGGCGTGCGCAGCTCGACGGGGCCGTCGATTGGCTTGACGGTGAGCGCGGTCGGTTGTTCCTGCATCCACTCCAGGCTTCCCCGGGTGCCCGAGACCCGTATCCGCAGGCAGTTCTCGACACCGGCTGCCGCCTGGGTCACCCAGAACGTGCCGCGGGCTCCGTTGTCGAACCGCAGCAGGGCGCCGGCGTAATCGTCGACCAGCCGGTTGGGCACGATATGTCCCACCTCGGCGGCCACTTCCGCCACTTCGAGCCCGGTGATGAATCGCACGAGGTTGTGAGCGTGGGTTCCGATGTCCCCCATGACCAGCGAAGGCCCACCCCGCACCGGGTCATAGCGCCACGGAAGTCCGTCGGACGGATCGGGGTCGTCCTCGGTGGCCTTGCCGCCCTGGACGTACTCGACCTGAACCAGCCGGAGCTCGCCGAGTTGTCCCTCCGCAACCATGGCCCGGGCCTGGCGCACCATGGGATAGCCGGTGTAGTTGTGGGTCAGGCAGAACACGAGGCCGGTCTCGGCGACCTTGTCGACCACCTTGCGCGCTTCGGCCATGGTGTTGGTGAGCGGCTTGTCGGCGATCACGTCGAAGCCGAGATCCAGCGCGGCCATCGCGTACTCGTGGTGGGTGTCGTTCGGGGTCATGATGGCCACCACATCGGCCCCGGCTTCATGGCCGGCCTCGCCGGCCAGCAGATCATGGCCCCCACCGTAGGCACGCGGCACACCGAGCTGCTCGGCGGCCGCCCGGGACCGATCCGGGTCTGACGACATCGCCGCCGCCGCCAGCTCGTAGCGGTCATCCAGCCGAGCCGCAGTTCGGTGCATGGCGCCGATGAAACTGCCCGGACCGCCGCCGATCACGCCGAGCCGAAGGCGCCTCCCCAGCATCTCGATGACGGGATTGCCGTCCATGATCCACCTCCCGACGCCACGCTACTGCGCGGGAAGAAACCGGGTCCCGCCTACACTGGTGGAACAGATCCCCCGATCAGGACGTTTACTTCACTGATGAATGAACCAACCCTCGCGCACGAATCCACCGACGAACGGGTGGACGATCCGAACGACGCCGATACGAACGACACGGTGCCGGCCAACGGCTCCCAGGGCGGTCCGACGGACGCGCCCGCCGCACCGGAGGCCGTTGATATGGACGCGCTTCTCGAGACCATTGAGTACATTCGCCCCGCCCTGCAGGCCGACGGTGGAGACCTGGTGTTGCTCGGTGTAGACGGCGGCACGGTAAACCTCCAGATGGTCGGCGCGTGCGGTGGCTGTCCGATGTCGATGATGACCCTCAAGGCCGGGATCGAGCGCATCATGTTCGATCGCGTGGCCGGGGTGACCGAAGTCAACGCCATCTAGCCGATCGCCGGGTCATGCCCGGACGCACCGGTAGTGTCACCTGGTCGTGTCCGGCTTCAGAGATCTCATACCGCATGCCCTCGACGGCGACCGTCGCGCCCTGGCCAAGCTGCTGAGCATCGTCGAACGGGGCAGCGCCGAAACGTACCAGCTGCTCGCCGAACTGTTCCCTCGCGGGGGGCAGGCGCATGTGATAGGCATCACCGGTCCTCCCGGAGCCGGCAAGAGCACCCTGGTCAACGAGCTGATCGGGCAGGCCCGCGCCCACGATCATCAGGTAGCCGCCCTGCTCGTCGACCCATCCAGTCCGTTCAGCGGCGGAGCGATCCTGGGAGATCGGATCCGCATGCAGGACCGGGTTTCCGACACCGGGGTGTATGCCCGCTCGATGGCGAGCCGGGGCCAGCTCGGTGGGATATCCGAAGCCGCCCCCAAGGCCGTCGTCGTCCTCGACGCCGTCGGCTTCCCCGTCGTGCTGCTCGAAACCGTCGGGGTCGGCCAGGCCGAGGTCGACATCGTGGAGAGTGCCCACACCACCCTGGTGGTGCTCAACCCGGGCTGGGGAGACAGCATTCAGGCTGCCAAGGCCGGCTTGCTCGAGATCGGCGATGTGTTCGTCGTCAACAAGGCCGATCGAGCGGGTGTCGAGTCGACGGTTGCCGACCTGAACCACATGCTGCACGACGGGCCAGAGCGGGCGTGGACGCCTCCCGTGCTGAGCACGGTCGCCACCCGCAGCGAGGGAATTGCCGGTCTGTGGGACGCAATTGACGACCACCGGGCGTTCCTAACCGGTGACGAGGCCGACCGGCTGGCCGCCCGCCGGGCCGACCGGGAGATCCGCCGCGCCATCTCCGAGCTGCTCGAGCGTCGCGCCCGTGAGCAGATCGATGATGCCGCCCTCGCCGAGGCAGTTGATGGGGTGGTAGCCCGGCGCACCGATCCGTGGACGGCGGCCGGCCGGCTGATGGGCTCCGGGTAGCCTTCCGGGCATGAGCGTTCGATTCGAAACCAGCGGTGCCGTCGGCGTCATCACCCTGGACCGTCCGCCGGTCAATGCGCTCAGCCGGGAATTCGTGTCCGAGATCGGCGACGCTGTCGGTGAGGCGGGCCATCCCGCGTTGCGATCAGTGCTCGTCGCCGGCGGGCAGCACTTCGCCGCCGGGGCCGACATCACGGAGTTCGGCGAAGTGTTCGACTCGGACGCCGACGACGAGCTGGCGGCGGCGCTCGGCCTGGTCGTTTCCCGGTTCGAGCAGCTCGACAAGCCCACCGTCGCCGCCGTCTCGGGGTATGCGCTCGGGGGCGGCCTGGAATTGGCCCTCGGGGCCGACTTTCGGATCCTGGCCGACGACGCTCAGGTGGGCCAGCCCGAAATCAAGCTCGGTCTGATTCCGGGCGCGGGCGGGACTCAGCGGTTGGCGCGGGTGGTCGGCTGGCAGACGGCCAAGCGGCTGGTGATGTCGGGGAGATCGGTGCCCGCCGACGAGGCGCTGGCCATCGGCCTGGCCGACCGGGTGGTTCCTGCGGGGGAGCTCATGGAAACGGCCCGGGCCGAAGCCGAGGAGTGGGCGGCCGGGCCGACTCGCGCTCTGGCGGCCGCCAAGCGGGCCATGCTGGCCGGTTACCGGGTGGAGGCCGGCCTCGACGCCGAGCTGGCTGAGTTCAAAGCGCTCTTCGACAGCGTCGACGCCCGGGAGGGTGTCACCGCGTTCATCGAGAAGCGACGCCCCGACTTCACGGGGACCTGAGCGGATGTTCCGCAGCGGCGGCGCCGGCGATCCCATGCCGTGGGGCATGGCCGTGCTCCTCTCCATCGCCCTGCCTGCGGTCGGTGTGCTCCTGATCGTCGGTGGGCGACGGGCCCGGGAGGGCAGGCTGCGCCGCAATCACTTCATCGGTATCCGCACCACGCTGACGCTCAACTCGGACGAGGCGTGGGATGCCGCCCACCTGGCCGGCGGTCATCTCCTGTCGGTTGCCGGCTTCGGTCCCCTGCTGACCGGTCCGCTCATGCTGACCCATCCGAGCAACGGTGTGGGGGCCGCCATCGTGTTTGCGGGAATCGGCTGGATGCTCGGATGGATCCTCGCCGCCGGGGTGGTCGGCACCCGGGCGGCGGAAGCGGCGCTCGGCGAGGACTGATCCCGCTCGCCGCGTTTGTCACATAGGATCATCCGGTGCTGTATCTCGACCACGCTGCCACCACGCCGCTGCGCCCGTCCGCCTGGGCGGCCCTGGAGTCGTTCCGCCACACGTTCGGCAACCCGTCGGGGGTCCATGAGATCTCGCGGTCGGCCAAGAACGCCCTCGAGGCCGCCCGGGAACGGGCCGCCGGCTTGCTCGGAGCAGCCCGCTCCGACGAGATCGTCTTCACCGCCGGCGGCACCGAAGCCGACAACCTGGCCGTTGCCGGCGCCGCGCTTGCCGGCGGTTCCCCCGGAGACGTCGTGGTCAGTGCAGTCGAGCACAAGGCGGTGCTGGAATCGGCCGCGTTCATTGGGCGTCTGGGCGGCCGGGTCGACATCGTGCCGGTCGACGGCCGCGGGCTCATCGACCCGGGGGCTGTTGCCGACGCCGTCGGGCCGGACACGGCGGTGGTTTCCACGATGCTGGCCAACAACGAAACCGGTGCGCTGCAGTCGGTGGGGGCGATCGTCGAGGCGGTCCGGGAAAAGAACTCGGCCACGCTCGTCCACACCGATGCCGTGCAGGCGTTCATTTCTGAGCCGGTCGACGTCGTCGCCCTCGGCGTCGACCTGTTGTCACTGGCCGCCCACAAGTTCGGCGGGCCCAAAGGCGTTGGGCTGCTCTATGTCCGCGACGGCGTCCGGCTCGAACCGGTGCTGCATGGTGGGAGCCAGGAGCGGGGGAGGCGGGCCGGCACGCACAACCCGATGGGAGTCGCCGGGATGGTTGCGGCGATGGAAGAGACCGTCGCCGACCGCACGTCTTTTCGGGCCCGGGTGGGCGGCTACCGCGACACCTTCGAACGCCTGCTGGCGGCGGCGGTCCCCGAAGCGGAGGTCAATGGCCCGCCCGACCGGCGCCTGGTGCAGCACGCCCATCTCGGCTTCCCGGGACGCAGCTCGGAAACCCTGTTGATCCGGTTCGACCAGGCCGGGCTGGCAGCGGCGGCCGGTTCGGCCTGCCAGAGCGGAGCGGTCGAGGTGTCTCATGTGCTGGCCGCCATGGGGTTCGATGAGGCGGCGGCGGCCGCCGCCATCCGGTTCAGCTTCGGCTGGACGACCCAGCCGGGCGACGCCGAGCTGGCCGTCAAGATCGTCACCGGCGTGCTGGAGGATCTGGCATGAAAGCGATCGTGGCGATGAGTGGCGGGGTTGACTCTTCGGTGGCCGCGGCGCTCATGGTCGAGGCCGGCCACGACGTGATCGGCATCACCCTGAAGCAGTGGGAGGACGCCGACGGGAGCCTCCCCACCGCCGGCTGCTGCACCGTGGGCGACGCCGAGGATGCCCGGCGCGTCGCCGCCCAGCTCGACATCCCCTACTACGTGCTCGACTACGTCGATGAGTTCCGCGCTGCAGTGGTCGAGCCGTTCGGGCGCGGCTACCTGTCCGGCCAGACGCCCAACCCGTGCGTGGAGTGCAACCGCACGGTTCGGTTCAAAGCCCTGCTGGAGCGCACCGCCGACCTCGGCGGCGACGTCCTGGTAACGGGCCACTATGCGCGGGTTCGGTGGCATCCGGCCGGATACCGGTTGGAGCGAGGGATCGACCCTGCCAAAGATCAGTCCTATGTCCTATACATGCTGACCCAGGCCGAGCTGGGCCGGATCCGGCTCCCGGTCGGTGAGCTCACCAAGCCCGAGGTACGCGCCCACGCCCGGCGGCTGGGATTGCGCACGGCCGGGAAGCCCGACAGCCAGGAAATCTGTTTCGTCGGGAAGGGCAACTACCGCAACTTCCTCGCCGAGCATTTCCCCGAAACCGCCCGACCCGGCCCGATTGTCGACGCTGCCGGCAACCGGATCGGCACGCACGAGGGTACGGCTGGGTTCACGATCGGCCAGCGGCGCGGCCTCGGCATTGCCGTCCAGGAGCCCCGCTTCGTCGTGGACATCGACGCTCCAACGGCCACGGTCGTCGTCGGCGACCGCGACGATCTGCTGGTCGGCGGATGCTCGCTCATCAACACGTCATTCGTTGCGGGGCGGCCCCCCCGTGATGGTGGGCTGCAGGTGAAGGTGCGGTACCGGAGCAGCCCGGTGGCCGCCCAGCTGACCCGCCAGGGAGACGGCTGGGTCGTTCGGTTCGACGAGCCCCAGCGGGCCGTTGCGCCCGGCCAGGCCGCCGTGCTGTACGACGGCGACGCCGTCGTTGGAGGAGGAACGATCGAGAGCGTGATCCGGTGAGCACCGACCCGGCCGCCGAGGTCGAGCACCTCCGCCAGACCATCCGCCATCACGCCCACCGCTACTACGTGCTCGACGATCCAGAGATCTCCGACGTCGAGTACGACCAGCTGTTCCGGCGCTTGGAAGCAATCGAGGCCGAGCACCCAGAGCTGGTAACCGACGACTCACCCACCCGGCAGGTCGGGGAAGCCCCGTCGGCGGCGTTTGCGCCGGTCACCCATCGGCAGCCGTTGTTCTCGCTCGACAACGCCGATTCGCTCGAAGCGCTCGAGGCCTGGGAGCAGCGAGTGGTCCGGGGCCTGGAGCGGGAAGCGGCCGGCTACACATGCGAGCTCAAGATCGATGGGCTGGCCGTCTCGCTCACCTACGAAAACGGACGGCTCGTGCAGGGTGCCACTCGCGGCAACGGCCTGGTGGGCGAGGACATCACCCACACCATCCGGACGATCGACGCCGTGCCGCTCCGGCTGCGGGGCGACTCGCCTCCGTTGATGGAGGTGCGGGGCGAGGTGTACATGCCGCTGACCGCGTTCGAGGAGCTCAATCAGCGCCAGCTCGATGCCGGAGCCGCCCCGTTCGTCAATCCCCGCAATGCCGCAGCGGGCTCGGTGCGCCAGAAAGACCCGGCCATTTCCGCCGAGCGCAAGCTGTCCATCTGGTGCTATCAAGTTGGTTACCTGGAAGGCGGGCCGCCGCTGGCCTCCCAGTCCGAGACCCTGGAGTGGCTTGGTGAACTCGGGCTGGCGGTCAACCCGGCCTCTGCCCGGGTGGAGACCCGCGCCGAAGTCGAAGCGTATGTGTCCCGGGCGCTGGAGGAACGGCACGCCCACGACTATCAAACCGACGGCGTGGTGATCAAGGTCGATTCGCTCGCCGAGCAGGACGCGCTCGGGTTCACCGCCCGCAGCCCCCGCTGGGCGATCGCTTTCAAGTTCCCGGCCGAGGAGCGCACCACGACCCTGAAGGAGATCAAGGTCAATGTTGGCCGCACCGGAGCGGTGACCCCCTACGCAGTGCTTGAGCCGGTCTTTGTCGGCGGTGCCACGGTCACCCACGCCACCCTGCACAACGAAGGCGAGCTCCATCGCAAGGACATCCGGCCGGGTGACGTGGTGACGGTGCGCCGGGCAGGCGATGTGATCCCGGAAGTGGTCGGGCCGGTGCTGTCGGCCCGCCAGGGCAGGCGGCTGCGGAAATGGCACATGCCAAAGCGCTGCCCGTTCTGTGACAACCCGATCGTGACCGAGGAAGGCGAGGCCCGGGCCCGGTGCACGGGAGGCTTTGCCTGCCCGAGCCGGCTGCGCGAGTACCTGTTCTACTTCTCGTCGCGCAGCGGCATGGACATCGAAGGCCTCGGGTATCAGACCGTCGATCTGTTGATGAGCAACGATGTCATCTCGGACCCGGCCGACATCTTCACTCTGGACGCCGACACGCTGCTCGGATTCGAGGGCTGGGGGGAGGTGTCGGTCAACAACCTGCTCGGTCAGATCGAGCGAGCCAAGGACCGGCCGCTCGCCCGGCTCCTGACCGCGCTGGGGATCCCGCTCATCGGGCCAACGGTGGCCCGCACCCTGACCCGCCGGTTTCCGTCGATCGACCGTCTGCTGGCCGCGTCACCCGACGAGCTGGAGGCCATCGACGGGGTGGGGCCGGAGATCGTTGCATCGCTGCAGGCCTGGGCAACCGATCCCGAGACCGTACGGCTGATCGACAAGCTGCGGGCCGCCGGGGTCCGACTGGAGGATCCGGAACCGGAGGGCGGCCGGGACGAAACCCTCGCCGGGTTGACGCTGGTCATCACCGGCACCCTCGACGATTTCAGCCGGGAGGCCGCCAAGGCGGCCGCCGAGGACAAGGGAGCCAAGGTCACCGGGTCGGTCTCCAAGAAGACCTCCGCCCTGGTGGCCGGAGCCAACGCCGGATCCAAGCTGGCGAAAGCGACCGACCTCGGCGTGCCCGTGCTTGATGAAGCCGCCTTCAAGAAGCTGCTGGCCGACGGGCCTGGGATCCTCGACCGATGAGCGCCGTCCCGGCAACGGTCCGGCATGTCATCTTCGACTACGGCGGCACGCTGGCCGACCTGGTGTTTCCGTTCACATTGTTCCGGCATTTCTCGCCGACCACGACGGTCGGCTCGGGGGAGGTCAAGCCGCCCCACTTCGCCCAGCGCCAAGCCCGCAAGCTGGCCTACCCGATCGCGGCCCGGCTCTTCCGGCCCTACCCGGGGTTGCACGAGGTACTGGACGAGCTGTCGGCTCGCGGGTACCACTTGCACGTCCTATCGAACAACAGCTCCATCCTGCCTCTGCAGCTCCGGCTGATCGGCCTCGCCGACCGGTTCGAGACGGTCTCGTGGTCCGAGGAGATGGGTGTGGAAAAGCCCGATGTGCGCATTTTCGAGATGGCATTGGAGCGGATCGGGGCGGAGCCCCACGAGGCCGTCTATGTGGGCGATAGTCACGTGGCCGATGTGTGGGGGGCGGCCGCCGCCGGGGTTACGCCGATTCATGCCGACCACCGGAGGCGGTGCCGGGCGGACGATCATCTCCGGGTGGAGTCGCTGTTCGGCCTGCTCGACCTGCTGCCGCCGCTACCGGCGGCGCAGTAGCAGGATGCGGTCCGCGTCGACGACGGTCGTCCACTCACCACTGCGCCGCACCGCCTCGAGCGCCTCGGCGGCATAGGCGAAGTTGGTGATCCGCTGCGGATCGATCGCGATCCACTCGAGGTCCTCGACCGGCGGATCGTAGGCCAGGTCGGGAGCCCCGTAGTCGAGCTCGCGGAAGGGGTTGGGGAAGCGATACACCACCTGCCGGTGCGCCAGGTGCACGGCGAGCGTGCTCTCCGCCGCCACCGCATCATCCGGGCCGATGAGGGCGAGGGCGGCCTCGATCTCGCCGCCGTCCTCGATCCCGCCCCAGGCCGCCCGCCCCGGGCCGGGCCCGAGACCGAGCAGCGCGGCAGCCACAACCACGATCCCGAGCGCCCGGGCCCCCCGGAGCCCGAACCGGTGCTGCAGGCGCGCCGCCCCGAACATGGCTGCCAGTCCGATGACCGTGAGCAGGTAGATCGTGTAGTGATACCGGATGTCGATCTGGTAGAAGTGGGTGGAGAGCATGTTGGCCAGTGTGATCGGCACCCCGAGGACGAGCACCGCCGGGGCCGCAAGCCCCGCCGGAGCGAGGAGCACCATGTCGCGCAGGTAGCGCAGCGCATCGGGCCGGGTCACGTCCGACAGCACCGCTCCGGGCTGGGTGACGACCCCGGCCATGATTCCCAGGGCGCTCGAGCCGTACTCGGTGTATCGCCCGGTGTAGAGCACGGCATCGGTCGGGGAGAAGAACGGGAGCAGCACCAGAAAGTTGGCCAGGAAGGCCGTTGCGCCCAGCACGGCTATGACGGTGCCGGCCGCCACGTGCCGATGCCGCCAGGCCACCCACGCGCCGAACGGCACGATCAGCAGGGCGACGTCCTCTTTGGCGGTGAGAGCGAGGGCCGACAGCCCGACCGCCCACCACGGACGGTCCTGCAAGACGAACAAGGTGGCTCCCAGCACCAGGGGCATGACGAGGTATTCGGGGTGGAAGTTGTCCCACGCTGCCCACCGCAGCGCCGGGTGGGCGAGAAATGCCACGGAAATCAGGGCGGCCAGGCCGGGACGGACCCCGAGCCGGGTTCCGATCGCAAACAGCAGCGGGGCCGCGGCCGCCAGGGCGACCACGGTGAACACCAGCAGGACCCGGGGGTCGGCCCACAGCCAGTACAGCGGTGTGAGCAGCACCATGATGTACGAGGAATGATCGGCGAACAGATTGAGGCCGCGCAGCGTCACGAACGGGTCTTCGAACCGGCTCAACAGCCACAATCCCTGGTCGAAGATCCCGAAATCGAACGTGTAGACCCCGAATCGATGGAAGCGCGACACGATCAACGCCGAGTGCAGCCCGGCAAACAGGGCGGTTCCCGCCCACACGATCAGCGCCCAGCGTGTTCGGCGCGACGTCGTCGTTAGTTTCGGTGTGAGAACCGTCACGGCACCCCCGGCTGCCGTCAGGACCCCGGCAGATCGTGCAGGAAGTCTACGAGGGCGGCGGATAATGCGTCCGGTTGCTCCTGCTGGGTCCAGTGACCGCAGTTCTCGATGACGCGGACCCGGAGGTCGGGGACCCAGCGCTCCATGCCCTCGGTCAGGGCGGCGGGAAGCACTGGATCCCGGTCGGCGGCGACCATCAGGGTCGGCATCGTGATCGGCGCGTCGGCGAGCCGGGCGGTGTCGCGCTCGTTGCGGTCGATGTTGCGGTAGTAGTTGGCGGGGCCGGTGATCCCGCCGGCTGTGAAGGCCGCCAGGTAGGTCTGAAACTCGGCCTCGCTCAGAAAGCCGGGCTCGGCGGCCGCCCGCGCATACATGGCGCGCAGCTTGCCGGCCGGGTCGGACCCGAACCAGGCCTCTGCAACTCCGGGCTCCTGCAGCATGAGCACGTAGCCGAACCGATCGCTGAGGTGCTCGGTGATGTAGTCGGTGGACGGGAAGCTGTTGCAGTGTCCGCGGTACGGCACGTTGAGAGACACGAGCCGCTCTATGCGCTCGGGGTGCAGGAGAGCCATCGTCCAGGCAACAATCGATCCCCAATCGTGCCCAACGAGGGCAACCCGCTCCAGGTCGAGGGCGTCGAGCAGGCCGGTGATATCGGCGACCAGCGTGGTGAGCCGGTACTCGTCGATCGCGTCCGGTTTGTCGGACGAACCGTATCCGCGCAGGTCGGGAGCGATGGCATGGAAACCGGCTCCGGCCAGGGCGGGCAGCTGGTGGCGCCACGAGTAGGCCAGCTCCGGAAAGCCGTGCAGCAGAACCACCGGATAGCCCGAACCGGCCTCCTCGACGGCGAGGTGGATGCCGTTGGCAGAGATCCGTCTCATGTCGTTAGTCCTAGCGCCGCTTCGGCAGCATCCAGAGTCTGACCTCCGGCCAGCACCGGGGCAAAGGGATCACCGACCCGGTCGATTCGATCCCAGATCGTGGCGATCGTGAAGTCCTCCGGACGCACCGCCGGCACCTCCTCCCAGGCGAGGGGGGTCGAAACCGGCGCACCGGCCCGCGGCCGCACCGCGTATACCGAGGCGATCGTCTTGCCGCCGACGTTCTGGTTGTGGTCGATGAACACCATGCCGTGGCGCGATGGGATGTCCCACTCCATCGTCACATTGTCGGGGTCGGCGGCGACCATGAGCCGGCCGACCGTTTCGACGAACTTGCGCACCCGGGCGTAATCGTGGACCGGATCGAGCGGGACATAGATGTGGAGCCCGCTGGCCCCCGATGTCTTGGGGTAGGAGCGGAGCCCGAGGCTGTCGAGCGCCACCCGGATGTGGAGGGCGGTGTCCACCACCTGTTCCCAGCTGGCTCCCTCGGCGGGGTCGAGATCGAAGATGGCGAAGTCGGGTTGACCGACCGTGGCCAGTCGGGACAACCAGGGGTGGATCTCGATGCATCCCATGTTGGCGAACCACATGAGCGATGGGCGATCAGGTGCCGTGCAGAACTCGATCAGCCCGCCTCGCCCGTCGGAATGAATGGGTGCAACCGGCATCCAGTCGGGCTTGTGAGCCGGGGCCTGCTTCTCGTAGAAGAAGTCACCGTCGGCCCCGTCCGGAAAGCGCGCCATGACGATGGCCCGCCCGGCCAGATGGGGGAGCAGGGTCCGGGAGATAGAGGCGTAGTACTGCACGAGGTCTCCCTTGGTGTAGCCGTCCGGAAAGAACAGCTTGTCGGGGTTCGACAGGCGCAGTGGGCGTCGCAGCCGCGTCGGGTGAAACCCCCCGGCGTCGGCGACGATCTCGATTGGATCCGGGAAGTCGATTGCGCCGGATGCGAGGGGACGGGCACCGGCGACCGGCCGATCGATCTCCTCGAGCACCGCCGACACGTCCTTCCACACCGCCCGGTGGCTGGCGGCGTCGCGTGACTCGGACACCAGCGTGAGGTCGACGTCCAATTCGGCTGCCGCCGCTACGACCGGCTCGACCGGGTTTGTGCCGTCACCGTACGGGACGTGCTTGATCTCGCCCCCGGGCCCGAAGGCATTGTGGCTGTAGTGGCAATGCAGTGGCTGGAGCTTCCAGGCCGGAAACTGGTCGAAGAGGAAGTGGAACACCGAGCGCACCGCTTCGAGGTCGGTCAGCCGCCCGTCGGTGATGGCGTGCACATGGGCCCAGTCGACCACCGGCCGAACCCACGGGAACTCGGCCGCCATCAGCGAGATGTCCCCCAGATTCCCGAACGCGTTGGCCGTTCCGGTGGTTTCGAGGCCGAGTGACACCCCGAGGTGGCGTACTTTCGGCTCGATGGCGCCCAGCGCCTCGAGCGCCGTCTCCAGCAACTGGTCGGAGGTCCGCTCCCGGTCATGACCGGGGTGGACGACGACCACCGCGGCGCCCAGGTGTCCGGCCAGCTTCATGGAGTGCTCAACGGCGGCCCGGGTCCTGGCGTGCCGATCGGGCTCGTCGATGGTCAGCATGGCGAAGTACGGGGCGTGCACCGAAAGTCGGATTCCGGCATCGGCGGCGCGCCGGCCGAACTGTTGGCAGCGGGCCTCCTTCCAGGGAAAGCCCTTGGTGAACGCCAGTTCGAGGGCGGTGTGGCCTTCGGCGGCGAGGCCGTCGAGGAAGGCGTCGTCGCCGGTTTCGCTCGGGGGCAGCCCGGAGATTCCGAAGGCGACCGTCACTGCACCCGGAACGTCCAGCTGAAGGAGCCGGGATCGGGCAAGCCGGTGGTTCGCTGCCACTCGATCCGGATCTCGTGCGGACCCGGTGCCCAATCCTCCAGAAAGCGGCCCGGCGCCGGCTGCCAAACGTGCAGGTTGGTGCCTGCCTGAATGTCGATTTCGCCGGGTGCGATCCGGATGCCGTCCACGAACAGCGTCAGCTCGTATCCCACCTGCAGGTCGACCTCGATGACCGTCTGGCGAACCACCGAGTCGTTGGGGCGCGGGAACACTCGCTCAACCGGGTCGGGCAGCTCGGCCTCGTTTCCGCTCGGGTTGAGCGCAATGGCGAAGCCGGCAACGGCAATCAGGGCGAGGCCGAGGGCGGCATAGATCAGGCGATAGGTGGTCGAGTTCATCGTTCACGGATAATACGGAGCCGCCTGGGTTGCGGTCGACGGTAACGTGCCGGTATGCGGCTCAATCCGGTCCTCGCGGCACTTGGTGCTTATCCGCTGGCGGAGATTCAGATGCGGGCCCGCCACCTCCGAGAAGCCGGCCGTCCGCTCATCGACTTCTCGATCGGGGACCCGCGCGAGCCGACCCCACCGTTCATTCGCGCCGCGCTGCGCGATGCCGTGCCCGAGGTGTCCCAGTACCCCACGACGGCCGGCTTGGCCGAGCTCCGTGAGGCCATCGCCGGATACCTGCACCGGCGGCTCGGCGTCACGGTCGATCCCGCCTCCGAGATCATCCCGACCACGGGATCCAAAGAAGGCATCTTTCACACCCCGTTTGCGTTCGTCGATCCCGGGAGCGACGACAGCGTGGTATTCGGGACCCCGGCCTACCCCGTCTATGAGCGCGGTGCCCGCTTCGCCGGGGCCCGCATCGATGCCATCCGGCTGCACGGCGACTTCGTCCTGCGGGCCGGCGACATTCCAGACGAGGTGTGGGATCGGGCCCGGCTGGTGTGGTCGTGCTCGCCCCACAACCCGACGGGAGCCGTGACCTCGGCCGGGGATCTGGCCGGCCTGCTGGCGCGGTCCCGGGCGGAGGATGCGCTGTTTCTTTCCGATGAGTGCTACCTGGATCTCTACGAAGGTGAGCCCCCCGCCTCGGTGCTCGAGGTGGCGGGCGGCGACCTCACCGGCCTGCTGGCCTATTTCAGCTGTTCCAAGCGATCCGGCATGACCGGATACCGCAGTGGCGCCATCGTCGGTGATGCCGCGGCCATCGCCGCCCTGGTCGATGTCCGGGCCAGCGCCGGCGTTGCCACTCCCGAGTTCGTGCAGGCGGCGGCGGCCGCCGCCTGGGCCGACGACGATCACGCCGCGGAGCGCCGGTCGATCTTCAACGCCAAGCGGGACATCCTGCGGGCGGCCTTCGACCAGGTGGGATTGACGGTGGTCGGGTCTACCGCGGCCCTGTATCTGTGGGTGGCGGTCGACGACGACCTCGCCATCACCACCCGGCTGCTGGAGCACGGGGTGGTGGTTTCACCCGGCCGGGCGTTCGGTGCGGGAGGGGAGGGCTATATTCGTCTCGCCCTTGTCCCAACGCTCGCCGAATGCGAGCAGGCTGTTGAGGTTCTCGTGGAGACACTGCAATCGTGAGCGATCGGGAGCTCATCGAGGCCGCCTACGCCGATCTCGATCGCATCGGATCTGCCGCCGACGCGGTGGCTCGCACCATCGCCGGCCTCGACGCGGGCGAGCTGCGAGTGGCGGAGAAACGCGACGGTGAGTGGGTCGTCAACGCCTGGATCAAGGAGGCGATCTCGCTGTACTTCCGCCTTTCCGAGCTCGAACCGATGCAGGCGGGGCCCTTCCAGTACTACGACAAGATCCCCACCAAGACCGGCCTGGCATCGGCGGGGTTTCGGGTCGTTCCGCCCGGGACGGTCCGCTACGGGGCGTTCTGTGAGCCGGGTGTCGTGGTCATGCCCGGCTATGTCAATATCGGCGCCCGGGTCGGTGCCGGGACCATGGTCGACACGTGGGCCACGGTTGGCTCCTGCGCGCAGATCGGCCGCGACGTGCACCTGTCCGGTGGTGTCGGCATCGGGGGCGTGCTCGAGCCGCCGGGTGCCCGGCCCGTCATCATCGAGGACGGCGCCTTTATCGGGAGTCGCTCCATCGTGGTCGAAGGCGTCCTCATCGAGGAGGGTGCGGTGCTCGGGGCGAACACCACCATCACGGCCAGCACGCCGATCATCGATGTGACCGGAGACGAGCCCGTCGAGATGCGGGGCCGGGTTCCGGCCGGCTCGGTGGTGCTGCCGGGCACCCGCCCCAAGCAGTTCCCGGCCGGAACCTACGACCTTCAGTGTGCCCTGATCGTCGGGAAGCGGTCGGCGTCGACCGACCGGAAAACGTCGTTGAACGATGCGCTGCGCACGTTCGAGGTGCCGGTGTGACACTGGCTGAAACGCTGGCCTGGCTGGTCGATATCCCGTCGGAGACCGGCCAGGAAGGCCGGATCGGGACCGCCATCGCCGAACGGCTGTTGCCCCGGTACGGACCGCAGGGAGTAGAGCGCATCGGCAACAGTCTGGTGGTGGGGCACCGCAGCGGCCATCCCCTGATCTCCCTGTACGGGCATACCGACACCGTGCCGTCGCAGGGCCAACCGCCTGCCTATATCGCCGACGGGCGGATGCACGGGCTGGGCACCTCGGATATGAAGGCGGGGCTGGCCGTGATGCTTCACGTGCTCGAGGACGACGCCGTGCGGGATTCCGCCTTCGATGTGGTCGGGGTGTTCTATGCCGGAGAAGAGGGGCCGCAGGAGGGAAACGAGCTCGAAGCGGTCTTCGAGAACGCCGCCTGGCTCGATGAGTCCGAGCTTGGGATCATCCTCGAGCCCACCAACCTCAACCTCGAACTGGGATGCCAGGGAGTCCTCAACGCCCGGGTCAGCTTCCGCGGAACCAGCGCCCACAGCGCCCGGCCCTGGCTGGGAGAGAACGCGGTGACCAAGGCCGCCCCGTGGCTGGCCGCAATGGGAGCGAGGGAGCCGGAGCCGGTCGACATCGACGGCCTCGTCTTCAAGGAGGTGATGTCGGTCACCCGCGCCGACGGCGGCATCGCCAACAACATCATTCCGGCCCTCTTCGAGTGCAACGTGAATTACCGGTTCGCTCCGGACAAGACGATCGAAGAGGCCGAGCAGCGACTGGCCGAGGCTCTCGATGGGGTCGACGACTACGTCGTGACCGATGCCGCCCCGGCCGGCCGGGTCGAGGCCCACAACCACCACGTGGAGCGGCTGGCCCGTATCACCGGTGCCGAGGAGCATCCCAAGCAGGGCTGGACCGACGCCGCCCGGCTGTCGGCCCGGGGGATTCCGGCGATCAACTACGGTCCCGGCGAGGTTCCCCAGGCGCACAAGGTCGACGAGTCCGTTCCGGTCGACAACCTCGATGCGGCCTGGGGATACCTGCGGGAGTTCTTCCTCGGCGGCTAGCCGGGGGCCGCCTGGGCAATCTCGAGGAAGCCGCAGGGCGGAGCACTACCATTTCGGCCCATGCCCGTTGAGATCGATATCGCCAAAGTTGCGCGCCTCGCCCGGCTGTCTTTGACCGACGAACAGCTCGAGCGCTACCGGGTGCAGTGTGAGGTCGTGCTCGAGCACGCCGCCCGGGTGCAGGCGCTCCCTACCGAGGGGGTGGCGCCGACGTCACACCCGCTGCCCCGCACAAATGTGTTCCGGGAAGACGAGGTGGCCGAGTGCCTCGATCGCGAAGAGGTGCTGGCGGCGGCGCCCGACCGCGACGGCGACTATTTCCTAGTGCCTCGCATTCTTGATGAGTGATCTCGCCGACCTCTCCGTCGGCGGAGCGGCCGCCGGCCTGCGGGCGGGCGAATTCACCGCCGTCGAGCTGCTCGAAGCCGTTCATCGCCGGGCCGCGGTCACCGAAGCCGAGCTGCACGCCTATTTGACCATCGATCGCGACGGCGCCGCCCGGGCGGCGGTCGCGGCCGATTCGGCACTGCGGGCCGCCGACGACCCGGGGCCGCTGCTCGGCATACCGGTTGCCCTGAAAGACAACATGGTCACCCGCGGGGTCGAGACGACGTGTTCCTCGAAGATCCTGTCCGGGTACCGGCCGCCGTACGACGGGACGGCGGTGAGCCGATTGCGGGCCGGGGGAGCCGTCATCTTCGGCAAGACCAATCTCGACGAGTTCGCCATGGGCTCATCCACCGAGAACTCTGCCTATGGGCCGACCCGCAACCCGTGGGATCCCGAGCGCGTGCCGGGCGGCAGCTCGGGCGGATCGGCCGCCGCCGTGGCGGCCGGCTCGGCCATGATCGCTTACGGGAGCGACACCGGCGGCTCGATCCGTCAGCCGGCCGCACTCTGCGGCATCGTCGGCGTCAAACCCACCTACGGCCTGGTCAGCCGCTACGGGTTGATTGCTTTCGCCTCATCCCTCGATCAGATCGGTCCCCTGACCCGCACGGTCGAGGACGCCGTAGCCGCTCTCGAAGTAGTTGGTGGCCACGACCCGGCGGATTCGACCAGCTATCCGGGGTCCTTCCCCGATATGCGGTCCGGCCTCGAGGCGGGGGTGTCCGGCCTCCGGATCGGCGTGGTCGCCGAACTGAACGGCGCCGGCATCGACCCGGCCGTGCAGGCGGCCGTCGATGAGACCGTCGCCGGACTCGAGCGGGCCGGTGCCACCGTGGTCCCGGTCTCGCTGCCCTCGGTTGCGTATGCCCTCTCGGCCTATTACCTGATCGCTCCCGCCGAGTGCTCGGCCAACCTTGCCCGCTTCGACGGCGTTCGATACGGGTTGCGCCGCCACGGCGAGACGGTCGAGGAGATGATGTCCACCACGCGGGGGGAAGGATTCGGGCCCGAAGTGACTCGCCGGATCCTGCTCGGCACCTACGCCCTGTCGGCCGGGTACTACGACGCCTTCTACGGGCAGGCCCAGCGGGTTCGCACCCTCATCATCCAGGACTTCGCAGACGCCTACGAGCAAGCCGATGTGCTCGTGTCGCCCACCAGCCCCACCACCGCCTTCCCCTTGGGGGCCCGGACCGAGGATCCGCTCTCGATGTATCTGTCCGACGTGTGCACCATTCCGTCCAACATGTCCGGGGACCCGGCGATATCGGTACCGGTCGGCGTCGATGAGAACGGGTTGCCGGTCGGCTTTCAGATCATGGCCCCGGCGCTCGGCGAGCCGGTCATGATGCGGGTCGCCGCCGAGGTGGAGCGCCAAGCCGGCTTCACCGCTCGCGCCCGCCTCGCCACCTCGGAGGTCGGCTGATGACCTGGGAGACGGTGATCGGTATCGAAACGCACGTTGAGCTCACCACCGCCTCCAAGATGTTTTGCGGCTGCCCGGTCGATTTCGGTGCCCCGCCAAACACCAACGTGTGCCCGGTGTGCCTGGGGCTGCCCGGTGCGCTGCCGGTCGTAAATGGCCGGGCCGTCGAGTACGCCATGACCATTGGGCTGGCGCTCAACTGCTCGATCGCCCCTCATTCGGTGTTTGCCCGCAAGAACTACTTCTATCCGGACATGCCGAAGAACTACCAGATTTCCCAGTACGACGAGCCGCTGTGCGTCGCCGGGCATCTCGATGTCGACACCGACGGCGAGGTTGCCCGGATCGGCATCACCCGGGTGCACATGGAGGAAGACACGGGAAAGAGCACCCACGTCGGCGACGGCGGCCGCATCCAGGCCGCCAGCCATTCACTGCTCGACTTCAACCGGGCGGGGGTGCCGCTCATGGAAATCGTCTCCGAGCCCGACCTCCGCTCGCCGGAGCAGGCGCGCGCCTTCGTGGCCGAGCTGCGGGGGGTGATCCTCCGGCTCGGCGTTTCGGATGCCAAGCTCGAAGAGGGCAGCATGCGGTTCGACGCCAACGTCTCGCTGAGACCGTCCGGCTCGACGGAGTTCGGCACCAAGGTCGAAGTCAAGAACATGAACTCGCTCCGATCCCTGCAGCGAGCGCTCGAGCACGAGGTCGAGCGCCAGCAGGCGCTGCTCGACGCCGGCGAACCGGTGGTGCAGGAGACCCGGCACTGGAACGAGGATGCGGGCACCACGTCCGGGATGCGGTCCAAGGAGGAGGCGTTCGACTATCGCTACTTCCCGGAGCCCGACCTCGTGCCGGTCGAGGTCGACGACGCGTGGCGGGAGCGGGTAGCCGGCGCGCTCCCCGAGCTCCCTGCTCAGGCCCGCGCCCGGTATGCGTCCGCCGGGCTCGATCCCGTGGCGGCCGATCTAGTTTCCCGCGACCCGGCAGCGGGGACGATATTCGAAGAGGCGACGGCGGCCGGGGCCGATGCGCAAACGGTTGCCAACTGGCTCACCGGGGAAGTGACCGCGTTGTTGCGCCGTCAGGATCTGTCGCTCGAGCAGAGTGGCGTTACCGGAGCCGGCCTGGCTGAGCTGGCAGAGATGGTGGACGACGGCCGGCTCTCGGCCTCGGCCGCCAAAGAGGTCCTGGCCGGCGTCGTAGCCGGCGAAGGCAATCCCGAGTCGATCGCCGCCGAGCGCGATTTGATCCAGGTGTCGGACGTATCGGCGCTCGAGCCGGTTGTCGAGGAGGTACTCGCTGCCAATCCTGATGCGGTGGCCAAGCTCCACGAAGGGGATGGCAAGGTGATTGGCTTCCTGATCGGTCAGGTCATGCGGGCCACCGGCGGCAAGGCCGATCCAGCAGCCGTGACGGCGATTCTGCGCGGCAAGTCCGCCTGACGCCATGGACGTAGCGCTCCAGCGGGACCGGCTCACCCAGGCAGAGGCCGAACGCCGGGCCGGGCAGGTTTCGGCGGTGAGCTACGACCTCCACCTGGATCTGGAGGCCGGTTCGAAGACCTATCGGGGTGACTGCACCATCCGGTTCGCCTTTGCCGGCGAGGAGCCGACCTTTTTGGACTTCACCGGGTCGGTGATCGAGCGGCTCAGCATCAACGGCATCGACCGCGAGCCCCGCTGGCACGACAACCGGCTGGCGCTGCAGCCGGAATGGCTCGACCAGGCCAATGAGGTCCGGGTCGTGTACGAGAACACCTATGACCATTCGGGGGAGGGCTTCCACCAGTTCATCGATCCCGAGGACGACGCCGAGTATCTCTACACGCAGTTCGAGCCCTTCGCCGCCCACCGCATGTTCCCGTGCTTCGACCAGCCGGACCTGAAAGCCACCTATGCCGTGGCGATCACCGCCCCCGCCGCCTGGGTGGTTCTGTCTGCCTCCCGCATCGTCGGGGAAGAGTCGGAGGCCGATGGCAGGGTTCGCCGGGTCTACGAGCAAACGGCGCCGTTCAGCACGTACCTGCTGTCGGTGGTGGCAGGCCCCTATGAGTCGGTTGTAGCGGAACATCGCGGGATCCCGCTCGGCCTGTACTGCCGGGCATCGTTCGTCGAGCATCTCGACGCCGACGAGCTCTTCAGTTTTACCACCGCCGGGATCGACTTCTTCGCCGACTTCTTCGGGCACCCATATCCGTTCACGAAGTATGACCAGATCTTCGTGCCCGAGTTCAACTGGGGCGGGATGGAGAACGTCGCCAACGTGACCTACTCCGATCGCTATCTGTTCCGGGATCCTCCTACCGAGACGCAGCGGTTGGGGCGGGCCGAGGTATTCCTCCACGAGCTGGCCCACCAGTGGTTCGGCGATCTCGTCACCATGCGGTGGTGGAACGATGTGTGGCTCAACGAGAGCTTCGCGACGTACATGGCCTACCTCGGACTGGAGCGGGCGACCGAGTTCTCCGACGGCTGGCAGGACTTTCAAGCCGACATGAAGCTGTGGGCGATGGAAGAGGACCAGTTGCCGACCACCCACCGGGTGGCCGACGACATCCCCAGTACCGACGAGACGTTCTTGAACTTCGACGGCATCACCTATGGCAAGGGCGCCTCGGCGCTCAAGCAGCTCGTCGCCGCGGTGGGCGAGGATGTGTTTCGCGCTGGTGTACAAAGCTATTTCGAGCGCTTCGCATTTGGCAACGCAACCCTGAGCGATCTTCTCACGGCGGTGGCAGAGGGCTCGGGCACCGATTTGCATGCCTGGTCGAACGCCTGGTTGGAGGCTCCGTCGCTCGACACGCTGGCGGTCCGGTGGGAAGCCTCAGGCGGGATGATCGACTCAATGGAGCTGGTTCGTACCGGCCCGCCGGGCGACGACACCGTCCGGCCGCACATGGTGGATGTGGCCGTGGTGCGCGACAGAGGCGGCATGGTGGCCATAGAGTCCCACCGCCTGTCGGTGGAGGAAGGCCCGGTGCCGGTCGAAGGTGTCGTCGGCTCGCCGACGCCGCTCCTGGTCTATCCCAATCACAACGATCACACCTACGCCAAGGTCACTCTCGACCCGTCTTCCCTCCAGTTCGCAGAGACCCGCCTGGAGGAGATCACCGACCCGCTGCTTCGCCAGCAGCTGTGGACCTCGCTGTGGCAGATGGTGCGCGATCAGCAGTTCTCGTCGCTCGATTACCTCAAGCTCGTCGAGTCCAAGCTGCTCAACGAGGCCAACACCCACATCATCAAGATCATCACGGGCACGGCCACCTCGGCCATCCACCGGTACGTGCCGGAACCGGACCGTGTCGCGGAAAGCAGCCGGTTCGTGGCGACGGCCATCCAGGCTTCTCATCTGGCTCCACCCGGTGACCCGCGGGTCCACTGGGTGCGGGCGCTCGTGCGGGTGGCGGAGACACCTCAGGATCTGGCGCAGTCCGCCGCCCTCATCGATGACCCACCCGACGGTCTGGCCATCGACCAGGACATGCGCTGGGCGCTGGCCATTCGCTTTACCGCCTCGGGCATGGAAGCCGCCGAGCGGCGGGCCGCCGGTGAGGCGCAGCGCGACGAGAGTGACCGGGGCAAGCGGTCGCTGGTCACCATCGAGACGGCCGTCCCCGAGCCGGACGCCAAGGAGCGGGCCTGGGGCCGCATTCACGGAGACGGGTACGGGTCATTGCAGCTCGACCGGGCCGCCATGGCGGGCTTCAACTGGCCGAATCAGGCCGACCTGCTCGCCCCCTTCGTCGAGCCGTTCTTCACCGGTCTCGCCGAAGTGTTCGACACCCGCGAGCACGAGGCCGCCGGTGCCTATTTCCGCTCGTTCTACCCCACCTATCGGGTGGATGAGGAAGCGCTGCGCCTGGCTCGCACAACGCTGGCTGCCGTCGAGGGCCCGCCACCGCTGGTCCGGCTCCTCACCGAGGCGATCGACCGGCTGGAACGCGCCATCTCAGTCCGGGCGTTTGCGGCCGGTTAGAGGACTCGCAAGAAGATCCCGGCTCCCAGTTTCGGAGTGAACCAGGTTGACTTCGGTGGCATCACCCCACCAGCGTCCGACACCGCGATGACATCGTCGACCGTCGGCGGTCGCGTCACAAAGGTGATCCCCGACTGCTCGCTGCACCGTCCGGCCAACTCGGCGAACGGGACCGTGCCGGGGATGTAGTTGAGGCGTGGGTCGGTCCGGGGATCGGCCACATCGCAGATCGGGCCCAGGATCTGATATTGGAGCCGGGAGGGATCGAGCCCGGCGGTGGGTCCGGCGTCGGGGCCGTGCGCCAGCTCCAGGTCGTACCACGAACCGTCGCCGTGGACCCACACGTGCCCCGGATCGGGAACACCGTGAGGCCCGGGCGGCAGGGGAATCGGCTCCAGCGTGAAGTGGCGTGCGATCACAGCGAGGATCTCGCCTGGCGAGTGGTCTGGCAGGTGCAGACACCGGTGGTAGCTCAGCGTGCGCATCTGGTCGGCGGGAAAGAGCGCCGCCAGGAAATAGGCGGCGTGGTCGGGGGCGGACGCACCCCGTCGGCTCGCCAGTGCGGCCGCTCCCGATGTGCGGTGATGGCCGTCGGCGATGTACAGCGTCGGGATCGACTCGAGCGCCTCTTGAAGAGCGGCGGAGTCCGGCAGCGGCCAGGCCTCCTGAATGCGGCTGCCGCGCTCGACCCGGATGGCCGGTGCTTGCACTGTGGCCGGACCGATGATCTCCTCGACGGCCGGCAGCCGCCGATACAGCAGCGATACCGGGTGGGATGATCCTCTGACCTGCTCGAGCGTGTCGGCAACATGGGTGGCCACCTCGGCGACGGTGTTCTCGTGACGCCGGATGCGATTGGATTCGTAGGCCTCGACGGCTACTTCGGCGATGACGCCGGTCTGGCGGTGATCTCCGTCGGTGATCCGGTACGCCCACCAGCCCTCGGTGGGGTGATACGTCCCGTCCTGGATGACCCGGTCCAGATAGGCCCGGGCATCGGCCCGATCGGCCGGGGTTTCGGCCAGCAGGCGGAGGCTGTTGTCGGGGTTCTCGCTGAGGATGCGGGTCCGGTCGTCGCCCGACAGCTTTTCGGCGACGGGGGCGACCACCCGGTCGGCCATCGCCGGATCGACCACGAAGCCGTGGAGAGCCCGGATCACCGAAAACTGTCCATGAAGGAAGCGAGCGCTTCCACCCCCGACATCGGCATGGCGTTGTACATGCTGGCCCGGATCCCGCCGACCGAGCGATGGCCCTTGAGGTTGAGAAAGCCGCGCTGCTCGGCTTCGGTGAGGAATCGGGCCTCGCTGTCCTCGTCGGGCAGCCGGAAGACGACATTCATCAGGGATCGGCTGGCCGGGTCGACCGGGCTCCGGTAGTACCCGTCGCTCTCGTCGATTACCCGGAAGATGCGGTCGGCTCTCGCCCGAGCTGCGTTTTCCATGGCGGGCAGGCCGCCTTCGCTTTCCACCCAGGCGAGCACCTTGCCCATCATGTAGATAGCGAACACGGGAGGGGTGTTGTAGAGGGAGTTCTTGTCGGCGTGGATGTCCCACCGCAGATAGGCCGCCAGGTCCCGGCGGGTTCCCTCGAGTGTCGCTCGCCGCACGAACACCACGGTGAGGCCGGCCGGGCCGAGGTTCTTCTGGGCGCCGCCGTACACGACGTCGAAGCGCTCCCACGGGATGGGGCGGGACATGTAGTCAGACGACATGTCGCCGACGAGCGGGACGTCGGTGTCGGGCCACTCCACCATCCGGACACCGTGGATGGTCTCGTTCGAGGTCACGTGGAGATAGCGGGAGCCCGGCCACACGTCGATTTCATCAGACGCCGGCATCCTCGTGAATGAGTGGCTCGCTCCGTCCCAGGCCGCATAGGCGCCGCCGTGATGGGTTGCGTCGGCGAGCGCCTTCTTGCCCCAGGATCCTGACACGACGTATCCGGCGGGCGTTTCGCCCTCCAGGAGGTTGAGCGGAACCATGGCGAACTGCAGGCTGGCGCCGCCTTGCAGCAAGAGCACCTCGAACTCGTCGGGGACCGACAGCAGCCGCCGCAGCCGGTCGATGGCGTCGGTATGAACGGCTTCGTACTCGGGGGACCGGTGGCTCATCTCGATGAGCGACATGCCGCTGTCCTTGAAGTCGACGAACTCGGCCTGGGCTTCCTGGAGGGCGGGGAGCGGGAGCGTGCAGGGCCCTGCGCAGAAGTTGACGGCCCTCATGTATTCACCCGGGCATGGATGACCGCGGGGAGCTCCCGCAGTCGGTCCATCAGTGATTCGGTGACGGCCCCCTTCAGGTCGAGGGTGGCGCTGGCTGCCGTCGCCCCGTCGAACACCAGGTTGTTCATGTGCTCGACGTTGATCCCGGCGTCGCGAATGAGGGTGAGCACGCCGGCGAGCACGCCGACTTCGTCGCGATGCCGGACCGTGATGCTGGTGGTGTCCGGGACCCGGGGCTGCAGATTGACGCAGTTGATGACCGTCCCCGCTGCGAAGGCCTCGATCACATCGAGCGTTCCGACCGCCACGGCGTCCTGGGCTTGTTCGGTCGAGGCTCCGATGTGATGCGTGCCATACACCCGGGGATGGCCGGCGAGCACCGAGGTGATCTCGCCCTGACCTGCCGCCGGCTCATCGTCGAACACGTCCGCCCCCACCCATAACTCCTTCTGGTCGATGACTTCGAGTAGAGCGGCCTCGTCCACGACGTCAGCGCGCGAGGTGTTGATGATGACCGCCCCCGGCTTGAGACGCTCGAGGAGGTCGCGGTCGAGGAGGCGGCGGGTCTCGGCGGTGGCCGGCACATGGAAGCTGAGGATGTCGACGGCGGCCGCCAGGTCGGCCACGGATTGGTGCATCGTGAACTCGAGCTCGTCGAGGCGCTCTTCGACCTCGGCGCGGCGCGGTTTGGCGATGCCGTGCAGATGCAGCCCGAACGCGGCCGCTCGCGAGGCAACCGCCAGCCCGATCGATCCGATGCCGACGATGCCGAGACGGCGGCCCATCAACCCCCGGCCCTGGCTATAGGTCTTCTTGTCCCATGCGCCGGCCCGCAGGTCCCGGACGTTGTCGGCGATGCGCCGGTCGATCGCCAGGATCAGACCGAGGGTGAGCTCGGCAACCGCAACGGCGTTGCGGCCCGGCACGTTTGAGACATGGATGGCGCGGGCGGCGGCAGCTTTCTTGTCGATTGTGTTGGTGCCGGCTCCGGCTCGCACGATCAGGGCCAGGTCGGTAGCCGCATCGATGACTGCGGCGTCGACCTCGGTCGAACGCACGACCAGAACTTCGTGTCCCGCCACCGCACCGGGCAGCGTTTCGCCGCTGAGGTCGGGTTGGAACTCAACGGTGTGACCGCCGTCCCGCAGCTGCTGTAGCCCCGGCTCCGGGAACTTGTCTGCGACGAGGATCCGCATCTAGGGGACGACGAGCACCGGCGTCTTGGCGATGTGCAGCAGCCGATCCGCCACCGATCCGACCATGATGCGCTCGACCAGCCCGGCTCCGCGCTGGCCGATGACCAGCAGATCGGCATTGCGAGATTCGGCGAAGGCGGCCAGCTGGTTGGCCGGGTCACCCACCTCCTCGATCGTCTCGTACCTCACACCGGCCAGGTCGACCGCCTGTACCGTCTTTTCGAGCACGACTCGCTGGGCGTCGGCGAGGGCATTTCCGAGCGACTCGGCCGGTGGTGGTGCCCCGACGATGCCCCACCATCCCTCCGGTGGCCGCACGACGGTCACGATGAACAGTTGGGCGTCGTTGGTTCGTGCCAGGGCTGCTGCCGCGTTGGCCGCTCGCAGGCTCTGGTCGGAGCCGTCGGTGGCCGCCACGATCACGTTGGGAGACCAGGGTTCCATTGCCTCTCCTTGGATTGGGGCCGTCACCCTTGACGCTAGTGCGCCCGGTCAGGAGAGCGGACGTCTCCAAACCCGGGCCGCCCGGCGGTCGAGGCGAGATTGCCAATCACGGGCCCGGCGGACGAGCACCACGCCGCACATCAAGGCGACGATGGCGAGGAACGCGGTCTCGAGCTCGACCCCGGTGAGGGGGAGCTGCTGGAGCGACTGGGCCTCGGTTCCGGCCGTAATGCCTTTGACCTCGGTTCCACCGGTGGTCGACGTGCTCCCGGCACTGCCGCCCCCGGTGGTACCCGCGGTGGTTGCGCTGCTACCGCCGGTCGTCCCTCCGGCCGTCGTGGCGGTCGTACTACCGGTTGTCCCGCCGGCGGTCGTGGCGGTGGTCCCGCTGGTGCCTCCGCCGCCCGTGGTCGCCGTGGTGCTGCCAGTCGTTACGGAGGTGCCGCTGGTGCCCCCTCCGCCCGTCGTGACCGTTGTGCTGCCCCTGGTGCCGCCGGTCGTCGCGGTGGTGCTGCCCGTTGTGCCGCCGCCGGTGGTGACAGTGGTGCCGCTGGTTCCGCCGCCCGGTGGCTCACCGCCTGCGGGGACAAATGCCGCACAGAGCGGGGCGACCGAATGGGGCTCATCGTCGGGGAATGCGGTGTGTATCGCTTTGACCTGATCGATCGGTGCGGGCACGGACACGCCGGGAATGGCGTAGATGGCGAGATCGAGGTTTTCGGGCAGGTCCTGGGTGGCTCCGGTGGCGAACACCGGTGAGCCGCCGCTCAAGCCCTGCAAGTACCAGCGCTCGTCGGTCTGAACCTGATCGGGCTTGGCGCTGTGGGCGTCGTATGACACGAGGTAGGCATCCCACGTGCCGGCCGCCAGGGTGAACGCCACCGGGCCGGCCGTCGACCGGGCGGCGTCGTTAGCCAGCATCAATTCGCTGCTGATGATCACGACGTTGGGGCCCGGCGGGAAGGGGCAGGCGGCGGCCCCGGTCGGAGCGGTTCCCGACGGGTAGAACCCCGCACACAGGGGCACCACCGAATGAGGCTCAAAGGCGTCGGGGTATGCGTAGTGGGCGGCGATGACATGATCGATGGCGGCCGTCGTGGTGATCGAGCCGACCATCCACGACTGCAGGTCCGTGCTCTCAGGGAGGTCCGGCGTGGGCGGGGTCGCAAAGACGGCGCCGCCCGAGTTCCCCCCGACCAAATACCACTGCTCTTCGAGCTGCATCTGATGGGTCTTGGTGCTGTGCGGGTCGTACGAGGTCAGGTACACGTCCCAGTTTCCGGCCGGCAGGGTGAACGGAACCGGCCCGGCGGTGGCCCGGGCGGTCTCCCACGCCAGCAGCTGGCTGGTGCTGATGTCGACGACGAAGGCTCCGGCGGCAAGGGGGAGCGGACAGTCGGGGGTCGTCTGGCTGTTGCCGGTGCCGGTTGCGCCCGCGCCGAACGGGATCGCGAAAAATCCCAGGACCAGCAGTGGCAGCACCACCGCCAATTTACGCATCGGTATCTCTTCCCCTCACTCCTTCGCGGACGATAGCACCGGCCGAATCCGTCCCCGGCATTCGGCTCGCGCAAATGTTTCGCGCTCAGATGACGGTCAGAAGGACGCCGGTGGCGAGGCCGTAGAGCCCTGCCACCAGGTCGTCGGCCATCACACCGGATGCTCCCGGAAGGCGCTCGGCGGCCCGGACCCCCGGGGGCCGTTTGGTGATGTCGGCCGCCCGTGCGACCAGCCAGCCGGCCACTAGTGGCCAGCCGGTGAGGCCGACCATGGCCAACCAGGCGCCGGCGGTCTCGTCGATCACGACCCATCCCGGATCGCCCGAAGAGAAGGGCCGGGCCGCCCACCAGCCCAGCACGGTCACACCAGCCACCAGCGCCAGCTCGACGGCGGGGCTCTCAACCGCGAGGGCCAGGGGAACGGCGAGCGCGGCTCCGAAGGTGCCTGCTCCGGCGTCGCTGCCTCGCACCCGTCCGGGGATCAGGCCGAGACCGAGTCCACTCGCCAGGATGCGCCGCATCGGGCCACGCTAGCCCCGGTCGCGGTTCCGCGACCGCCGAGAACCTGCCAACATAGGGGCATGGAACCGGTCACCTACATCTGGATGGACGGCGAGCTCGTCGCATGGGAGGACGCCACCGTCCACGTCCTTTCCCATGCGCTGCACTACGGCACCGGGGTCTTCGAGGGCATCCGGGCCTACGACACCGAGAGCGGTCCGGCCGTATTCCGCCTCACCGAGCACATGGAGCGCCTGACCCGGGGCGCGGCCGCCTATCAGATAGCACTGTCGTACGGCGCCGACGAGCTGACCAAGGCGGCGCGCGAGGTCATCGCCACCAACGAGCTCGGCGCGTGCTACATCCGGCCGCTGGTGTTTCTCGGCACCGGCAGCATGGGCCTCAACCCGGCCGGGGCCAAAACGCACGTCGCCATCGCCGCCTGGCGGTGGGGGGCCTACCTCGGTGACGAAGGCCTCCGCAACGGGATCCGCGTCGGGGTCTCCTCGTGGCGCCGGCTGCACCAGACGATGTTCATCCCCGATGCCAAGGGCACCGGTGGCTACATCAACAGCATCCTGGCCCGCCTCGAGGCAAACGCGGCGGGCTTCGACGAGGCCCTGTTGCTCAACCTCGACGGTTACGTCGCCGAGGGGAGCGGCGAGAATCTCTTCCTGGTGCGTAATGGGGTCGTTCGTACCCCGCCGCCCCAGGCCGGTGCGTTGGACGGCATCACCCGCCAGTCGGTCATCGAGTTGCTGCGTGACGACGGCGCCGTCGTCGAGGAGACGAACCTGACTCGCTCAGACGTGTACTACGCCGACGAGGCCTTCTTCACCGGCACGGCGGCCGAAGTCACGCCCATCCGTGAGGTCGACCATCGCACCATCGGTCCCGGCACCCCCGGCCCCGTTACCAAGCGGGCCCAGGAGCTGTTCATGAATGCGGTGACGGGCCGGCTGGACGACTACCGCCACTGGCTCGAATACATCTAGTGGGCCAGGAACCGAAAGTCGAGATCCCGTCCGAGGACCTGCCTCGGACCGAGCTGGAGCCGGCTCCCGCCCGCCGGTGGAAAGCGACCCGGCCGGGCGACCTGCACCGGCCCGAGGATGTCCCGTGGGGAGGTGCCTTCGGAACGCCGGGACCCGACACCGGGTACGCCCTCAAGCTGACCTCCGGTGCTGAGTTCGAGCTCGGGGAGGGCGAGAGCCGCTCCAATGTCGAACACCTCCTCTTGCTGATCATGGGGGCACGGGCCTCGCTGTTCGGCAAGGCTCCCAGCGCCGACGACCTGAGCTTCGCGCTCCTACTGCTCGGTTTGGACCATCGCGTGGAGGTGCCCGACGCGGCCCGCACCCGGCTGGCCGAGTCGCGTCGCCATTGGGCCCTGCGAGTCCCGCACAGTAAGGCGGCCGATGCCGCGTTCGGGTCGATGCTCACCCCGGCCCTGCTCAGCCAGTCGAGCGCCGATCTGCGCCACCGGCTGTCGCTTGGCGAGATGCCCCTGGCCGCCCCTGCATGAAGATCGTCCGGACTCGATCCTCGGCCGATGACATCACCTACGGCGGCGTTGAGCCGGAGGGAATCCGGCTCTATCGCGGAACCCCGTTCGTTGCCTGGGAGCCAACCGAGGTGGTTGTGCCCTTCGAGGAGACCCAGCTGCTATCGCCCACCATCCCGACCAAGGTGGTTGCCATCGGCCGCAACTACGCAGCCCACGCCGCCGAACGTGACGCCGTCGTCCCCGACGAGCCGATCATCTTCATCAAACCGTCGACCTCGGTCATCGGGCCGGCCGCCACGGTGCGGATCCCGCCCCACTCCCGGCGGGTCGAACACGAAGCCGAGCTCGCCATCGTGATCGGCCGGGTTGCCCGCAACGTTCCCGTCGAAGACGCCGCCGGTTACGTGCTCGGCTACACCGTCGGCCAGGACATCACGGCCCGCGATCTCCAGCATCGCGACGGCCAATGGACCCGGGGCAAGGGGTTCGACACGTTCTGCCCGCTCGGACCGGCGATCGAGACCGAGTTCGATCCCCAGGAGGGCCAGCGCATCGTGTGCCGGGTCAACGACGAAGTGCGCCAGGACGGCGTGGTCTCGGACATGGTGTTCGGCCCGGCCGAGTTGATTGCGTTCGTCACCGGTGTGATGACGCTCCTGCCGGGTGATGTCATCCTGACCGGCACCCCGGAGGGCATCGGCCCCCTGCAGGACGGTGACCTGCTCGAAACCGAAGTCGAGGGCCTCGGCTTGCTGCGCAACCCGGTGAGCGAATGAGGGCCCGGTTCGCGCCGTCCCCGACCGGCTATCTGCACGTCGGGAGCGCCCGCACGGCGCTGTTCAACTGGCTGGCGGTGCGCAACGCCGGCGGGGAGCTGGTGCTGCGCAGCGACGACACCGACCGGGAGCGCGGCTCCGAGGAGTACTACCGGGACGTGATTGATGGCCTGCGCTGGCTGGGCCTCGACTGGGACGAGGGCATCGAAGTCGGGGGCCCGCACGGGTCGTATCGACAGAGTGAGCGCCTGACCCGGTACGGCGAGGTTGCCGAGGAGCTGCGAAAAGCCGGGAGTGCCTACCTGTGCTTCTGCACGCCGGACGAGCTCTCCGCCCGTCGCGATGAGGCCCGGGCGGCAGGCCGTCCGCCCGGCTACGACGGCCGCTGCCGGACGATCGAGCCGACCGCCGCTTCGGAACGGCGCGACTCCGGCGAGGCTGCGGTGCTGCGGCTGGCCATTCCCCGGCCGGGGGAAACCGTGTTCGAGGACATCGTGCGGGGTGAGGTCGCCTTCGATCACGCCAACGTCGAGGATTTTGTGCTCATGCGATCGAACGGTTCGCCTACCTATCACCTGGCCAGCACCATCGATGACGTCGATTTCGCCATCACCCACGTGATTCGCGGCGAGGACCTGCTGTCGTCGACCCCCAAGCACATACTCATCGCCCTGGCGATGGGGGCCGAGCCGCCTCAGTACGCCCACCTGTCGCTGCTGATGGGCCCGGACGGCAAAAAGCTCTCCAAGCGACACGGTGACACCGCATTGCACGCCTACCGGGCCGGTGGCTTCCTTCCGGAGGCGTTCGTCAACTATGTGGCACTGCTGGGATGGAACTTTGGGGATGACGAGAGCGTGTTCACCCGGGATGAGATGGTGGCCCGTTTCGATCTCTCCGATGTCCAGAAGAACCCGGCCATCTTCGACAACGAGAAGCTCGAGTGGATGAACGGGGTCTACATCCGGGACCTGGCGTTTGATGACTTCCTGGCCCGGACCGAGCCGCTGCTCGAGGCCGACCTGGGCCGCCCGCTCGAGGACGCCGAACGCGACGCTTACCGGGAGATCGCGCCGCTCATCCAGGAGCGCATGCGTCTCCTGACCGAAGCCCCTGAACAGGCCCGGTTCCTGCTGGTCGACGAGGTGTCGTACGACCCGGCCTCCTGGGAGAAGGTGATGACCAAGCCGGATTCCCGCCGCGCCGTCGAAGCCGCCACCACGCGCCTCGAGGCGGTGGAGGAGTGGGCGACCGATCCCATTGAGGGCACGCTCCGGGAGATGCTCGCCGAGCTCCAACTGAACGCTCGCAAGGGCTTGCAGCCGCTGCGGGTGGCGGCCACCGGCTCGTCGGTGAGCCCACCGCTGTTCGAGTCGCTGGCCGCGCTCGGTCGGGAAGCCAGCCTGAAACGCCTTCGGGGAGTGCTCGAGCGCCTATGAGAGTCGACGATCAGATCACCTTCATCTATGTCTCGGATCTCGAACAAGCCGCCCGGTTCTACGGGAATGTGATCGGGCTCGAACAGGTGCTCGACCAGGGCGGATGCCTGATCTTCCGGGTCACGCCGACATCGTTCCTCGGCGCCTGCACGCTCCGTCCCGAACAGGTCGGAGTGGCCGGGGCCCTCGTCACCTTCGTCACCGAAGACGTCGACATCTGGTACCAGCGGCTGGTCGAAGACGGCGCCACCATCCTCACCGAGCCCGCCCACAACGAGACGTTCAAGATCTACAACTTCTTCGCGGAAGACCCCGACGGCAACCGGTTCGAAGTCCAGCGTTTCGACGATCCCACCTGGAAGGTTGCAGACGCTTGACGGGTTTGTATCCTGACGCCCCACCATTCGGGGGTGGTGTAATAGGTAACACAGCAGGTTCTGGTCCTGTCGTTGAGGGTTCGAGTCCTTCCCCCCGAGCTGTAGCGTTGCGCTACCCATACGGCCCCGTCGTCTAGCGGCCTAGGACGCTGCCCTCTCAAGGCAGTAACGCCAGTTCAAATCTGGTCGGGGCTACGGCAACCCTTCGGGTTGCTTGGCAGTTGCTTCGCAACTGCTCCCTCGCTCATGGAGTTGCGGAGCAACTCCCAAGGAACGCCGCAGGCGTTCCCGGCCTCTCAAGGCAACAGTATTTTTGGTGCATCGCCGCCGCTCGCTGCGCTCGCTGCGATGCACATGCCAATTCAAATCTGGTACCTCCCCTGCGAGCGTCAGCGGGTTGCTGGGCGCGTTCCTGTGTTCCTGACTGCGTCGTTCTCCCCGGCCCCGGCGATCCCTAGCGGACGCTCGCTTGTCGTCTCGTCGATCAGGGCCGATGATGATGATCATGCGCACCCTGGTCCGTCGCCGTCCCGTGGCACTCGCCATTTCGGTCTTGCTGTTCGCGCTGTGGACGCTGTGGGTTTGGTACGCCAAATACCTTCACTGTGACGATCTCCTTCGTGACCAGGGTGGTGTAGAGCTCCGCTTGGCCGATGGCGAGCTGGCCCGGTGCACGGTGCCCGGGTTCCCGTTCGCCGTGTACGAGACGATGTGGGCCTTCGGCCTTGCCGCGTCGGTCGTCGCAATCGTCATCGTGGCGCGAGCCAAACCGACAGCCCCCCGGAATATCGACCCGCCGTCGTAGCCTTGGGAGATGGCCGATCCCGCCATCAAGACTGAGAAGCTGACCAAGCACTACGGGGACGTCAAGGCGCTAGTCGACCTCGACTTGAGCATCGAGCCGGGCGAGATATTCGGCTTCCTGGGGCCGAACGGGGCGGGCAAGACGACGATGATCCGCACCATCCTCGATCTGATCCGGCCCAGCTCGGGGCGGGCGTGGATACTCGGCCTCGACACCCACGAGCAGTCGGTGGAGATACGGCGCCACATCGGGTACGTCCCGGGCGACCTGGCGCTGTATCCCAGCCTCACCGGGCGGGACACCCTCACCTACTTTGCGAATCTGCGAGGCGGCGTCGACTGGGACTACGTCGACGAGCTGGCCGGGCGGCTGGATGCCGACCTGTCCAAGAAGGTGGGCGACCTGTCGTCGGGCAACCGGCAGAAGGTGGGGCTGATCCAGGCGTTCATGAACCGGCCCCGCGTTCTCATCATGGACGAGCCCAGTTCGGGGCTCGATCCGCTGGTCCAGCGAGAGTTTCAGGCGATGATGCGCGAGGTGGCGGCCGAGGGTCGGACGGTGTTTCTCTCCAGCCACACGCTGTCTGAGGTGCAGCGAGTGGCCGATCGGGTCGGGATCATTCGCCACGGGGTGCTGATTGCGGTAGAGGGTGTCGCCAGCCTGCGATCAAAGGCGATCCGCACGGTCAGCCTCTTCTTCGAAGGGCCCGTCGAGTCGTCCGTGTTCGAGGCGATCCCCGGCGTACGCGACGTCGTCGTCGAGGACCACCACGTCACCATGTCCTTCGATGGGCAGATGGAGATGCTGCTCAAGGCCGCCACCGAGCGCCACCACCTGGTCGACATCGCCACCGACGAAGCCGATCTCGAGGAGATCTTCCTCACCTACTACCGGGACGGGGCCGGCTGATGCTCGCCTCGGTGCTGACCAAGACCATTCGCGACCGATGGCTGGGCTACGTCATCGGGGGCGGGACGCTGGCGCTCCTCCTGCTCATGGGGATGGCCGTCTATCAGGACATCGACATCAGCTTCTACAACGAGCTGCCCGACGCCTATCGCTCCCTGGTCGGCATTCCCGAAAACGCCGATATCGGGGGCCTGGCCTACGGAGCTATCTACGCCTCGTACGGCGCACTCACCCTGGCCGGCCTCGGCATATCGGCCGGCTCGGCCGCAGTGGCCCGGGAGGAGCGGTTTGGCACGCTCGGGATTTTGCTCGGCAATCCGCGAAGCCGCACCCATATCGTCGCTTCCAAGGCCGCCTCGATGGTGCTGCTCACCACACTGGGCGCCGGGATCCTGTGGGGCGGCGGCCTGCTGGCACCGATGGTGCTCGGCGTCGACGTCGGCGGCGTCGACGTCGGAGCGCTGGTCATCCACATGTTCTTCAACACGCTGTTCTACGGCTTCCTTGCTATGGCCATCGGGGCATGGACCGGCAAGACCGTGCTGGCCTCGGGCGCCACGGTGGCCGTCATGGTGGTCTCGTTCATCGCCGCCGGGCTCCTGCCGCTGGTATCCGGATACGAGGACGTCGCCCGGGCTTTCCCCTGGTACTACTTCCAGTCCGGCGAGCCGATCATCAACGGCGTCAGCTGGGCGGACATGGTGGTGCTGGGGGCGGGTATCGCCGTGTTCGCCGGCGTGGCGCTGGTCGGTGTGAACCGGCGTGACCTACGCAACCAGGCCGTCGGTGTGACCCTGATCGATCGGCTGCGGGCCAATCCGATGACCCGGAACGTGTTCGATCGCCTGGCCGGCTCGACCCGGGTCTCGCGGGTCTGGGTCAAGACGGCGTCGGAGCAGCAGGGGCTGCTGGTGGTGACTGCCGGGGTGATGCTCTCGATGGGCCTGCTGATCGGCCCCATGTACAGCTTGTTGGACGAGCCGCTGATCGACCTCGCCGACCAGTTCCCCGAGACGATGCTGGCGCTGTTCGGGGGCGGCGACATGTCGACGCCGGAGGGCTTCTACCAGGTCGAGACGTACGGTCTGATGGCGCCCATCGCCGTCATGGTGGCGACGATCGCCATCGGGGCGCGCGCCCTGGCCGGGGAGGAAGCCGCCCACACCATGGATTTGCTGCTGACAAATCCGATCCGGCGTTCAGTCGTCGTGCTCGAGAAAGCCGCCGCCCTCGTCCTGCATGGGGCTGCGGTTGGCGTCGGCATCTTTATCGGTGTCGCCCTCGGGGCAACTCTCGGCGGCCTCGACATGAGCGTGAGCAACATCGCAGCCACCTCGACGCTCGCCCCCCTGATCGGGATCCTCTTCGGAGCGCTTGCCCTGGCTGTGAGCGCCGCCACCGGGCGGATCAAGGCGGCGGTGTGGATCCCGGCCGGGCTGGCCCTGGTGTTCCATGTCATGAACGCGCTGCTATCGATCAACGCCGGCATCGCCGGCTGGGCGAAGCTGTCGCCGTTCTACTACTACCTCGGGAGCGATCCGCTCCTCAACGGCATGCCATGGGGGCATGCCGCGCTGCTGGTGGCACTCTCGGCCGGGTTGATCGCCGGCTCGGTGGTTCTGTTCGAGCGTCGCGACGTGCGCCAGACCGGGTAGCGCCGCTACGTGTTGCCGTACACCGGGACCGTCGCGCCGTTGAGCACAGCCGAGTCGTCGGACAGCATAAAGTCGATAACGGCGGCGATTTCCTCGGGCGAGGGCCAGTCGACATAGTCGGAGTACGGCATGGCTTCCCGGGTCGCCGGTGTGTTGATGAGCGAGGGAAGCAGGGCGTTCGCAGTGATCTCGGTGCCGCGCAGCTCGTTGGCGACCGACTTGGTCAGGCTCACCACGGCGGCCTTGGCGAGGTTGAACGCCGCCTGGCCGGAGGGGTTGTCGACCGCCGCCCGGCTCCCGACCGTGACGATCCGCCCCCGGCCGGCGGCTCGCAGGATCGGCAGCACCGCCCGGACCGCATAGAACGTCGACCGCAGGTTGAGGTCGATCATCCGCTCGAAGCGCACATCGTCGGTTTCCTCGACATCCTTGCCGCCTGCCCAGCCACCGACCAGGGCGACCAGCGCATCCACCGACCCGAACCGGTCGGCCGCATCCTTTACAAAGGCCGTCACCGCCTCGGGGTCGGACGAATCTACCCGCCGGAGAAAGACCTGTTCGGGGTCGGGGGCGAGCTGACTCTCGAGCGTCTCGGCCTCCTCGGGGATGAGATAGGTGATGGCGAGCCGATAATCCTGGGCGATGAGCCGGGGAGCGAGGGCGCGGCCCAGGCCGCCGGTGCCACCCGTGACGATTGCTGTTTTCATTAGACACGATTATCGCGCAAGTGATAGTGTCGGGGCGGATCAAAACAGGGAGGCTGTTCGTGGCGACTATTGGGTTCGAGGACGTAGGCAAGATCTACCCTGGTGGCACCCGTGCTATCGAAGGCGTGAACTTCGAGATCGCCGACGGTGAGTTCCTCGTGGTGGTCGGCCCGTCCGGATGTGGCAAGTCGACGCTGTTGCGCATGGTGGCCGGTCTCGAAGAAATCTCCGAAGGCAAGATCATCATCGGTGACCGGGTGGTCAACGACGTTCAGCCCAAGGACCGCGACATCGCCATGGTCTTCCAGAACTACGCGCTGTACCCGCACATGTCGGTGTTCGACAACATGGCCTTCGGGTTGAAGCTCCGCAAGATGTCCAAGGACGAGATCAAGTCCCGGGTTGACGAAGCCGCCCGCGTGCTGGAGATCACCGAGTATCTCGACCGCAAGCCCAAGGCGCTTTCCGGCGGGCAGCGCCAGCGGGTGGCGATGGGTCGTGCCATCGTGCGCGAGCCGGCCGCCTTCCTGATGGACGAGCCGCTCTCCAACCTCGACGCCAAGCTGCGGGTGCAGATGCGCACCGAGCTCGGCCGCCTCCACACCCGGCTCAACACGACCACCATGTATGTCACCCACGACCAGGTCGAGGCCATGACCCTCGGTCATCGCGTGGCGGTCATGCGCAAGGGGCTCCTGCAGCAGGTCGATTCCCCGTTCAATCTCTTCCAGGCGCCCGACAACCTGTTTGTCGCCGGATTCATCGGCAGCCCCGCCATGAACTTCCTCTATGTCACGCTCGAATCCGACGGAGCCGGTGGCATGGCGGCGTCGTTCGGCGGCGAGAAGCTGAACCTCGGTTCCCAGCTGCTGTCAGAGAACAAATCGATCGCCAACTATGCGGGCAAGGAAGTCGTGATGGGCGTGCGGCCCGCCGCGTTCGAGGACTCGCGCATCACCTCTGACATCGCCGGGCACAGCCTGGAGGTAGAGCTCCAGGTGGTCGAGGTGCTCGGCTCGGAGACCTTTGCCCACTTCGACATTCCGGTGCGGCCCGTGGTGACTCCCGACATCGAGGAGCTCCTGGCCGATTCCGGAGCCGATCCGTCCACCCTCGGTGACAGTACCCGGATCACGGCTCGAATCAGCAGCGACGTGATGGTGCGGGCCGGTGAGCGGATCACGCTTGTCGTGGACAACAACAAGCTCCACTTCTTCGATCCCGCCACCAACCTCCGGATCTTCTAAGGGCTACAGCGCCAGCTGCTTGAACGCCTCGGCCAGCGCCAGGCCGCCGGCTACTCCCTCTTGGGCGGCCCGTGCCCGAACCTGAGCCGCAAACGCTTCGCGTTCGGTTTCCCCGGCGCCGGCGTTGGCCATCGTGGTCTGGTGCTGTGACTCGTGAGCGAGCAGGGCGGCGAGCTTGATCTCGAAGGTTGCGTTGATGTCCTGCCAATGATCGGGCTGGGCGGCTCGCCACAGCAGCAGGAGCTCCGGCCGGTGATGGTTGAGCGGCTCGTCGGGGTAAAACAAATGGTCGCGAGCCGCCACCGCTCCGTCGACGACGGCCCAGCCGGTGGCGCGGTGATCGGGATGGAGCTCGTACGGTGCCCACGGGTCGTGCGACAACACGACATCGGGCCGGTGGGTGCGAATCAGGCCCGCCACCTGCCGGCGCACCTCGAGCGTGTTTACCAGTTCCCCGTCGACGTGGCCGAGCTTCTCAACGCGAGACGCACCCAGGATGCGCGCCGCGTTGCGCTGCTCGTCCGCCCGCCGTGCCACCAGAGCCGCTGGGATTTCTTCCGGGTCCCACGAGCCCTTCGAGCCGTCGGTCATGACGGCCATGACGACCTCGCAGCCTCGCGACGCCCAGCCGGCGAGGGTCCCGCCGGCACCAAATTCGATGTCGTCGGGATGCGCACCAATGGCAAGGGCGCGCCCGGGAACTGCCAGGGTCGTCACACCGGAATCCCCGGAAAGCCGGTGCCGGCAAACAGTGAGCGCGCCAGATCCAGGTCACGGGGAGTGTCGAGATCGAGCGCCAGTCCCGTCCGCACGAGTGCCCGGGCCCGGCCCCCGGCAGCCCGCAGGTGCCGGTGGAAGCTGCCCGCGCCGTAGGCGAACGGAAAGGACCCCCGGCCGGCGATCAGTGAGGTGCCGCCGTCGTATGAGGGCGCAAGGACGTAGTCGGCGGACTGACGCAGGTGCCGGGCCGCCTCGATGTCGGCCGGGGCGACTCCAGGGAGGTCGGCGTGCAGGATCAGCCAGTCGCCGCCCCCGGCCCCGGCGACGGCCGCGTCGGCTGCCCCGTTGAGCCCACCGCCGGCAGTCTCCCGGATCACCTCGGCGCCGAGCCTCCGGGCCCACGCCGCTACCCCGTCATCGCCGGTCACCACGGCCACCCGTTCTCCAGTCATGAGAGCCGTGCCGACGGTGTGAGCGGCAACGGCCCGCCCGAGCCGAGACCGCCCGGCGGCGTTCAGCACCGGGCTGAGGCGCGCCTTGGCGACACCGAACGGCTTGACGGGGATGGCGATGAGCACGGGTCGACAGACTACCGGCCGGGCTGGTGGGAGCTAGCGTGGCCCCACCGAGCAGGGGAGTGTGAGTAGATGAGGTTCGGGGCGTTTGTGCCGCAGGGATGGCGGCTCGATCTGGTCGACATACCGGTTGCCGACCACTGGGAGACGATGGCCGGGGTGGCGCAGGCCATCGAAGCCGCCGGATATGAGTCGTTGTGGGTGTACGACCACTTCCACACCGTGCCGGTCGCCACTCAGGAGGTCACCTACGAAGCCTGGTCGCTGATGGCGGCACTGGCGGCGGTGACCAGCCGGGTGCGGCTCGGTCAGATGTGCACGTGCAACTCGTACCGGCCGCCTGCCTACCTCGCCAAAGTTGCCGCCGGAATCGACGTCATCAGCGGTGGGCGGGTCGAGATGGGGATCGGCGCCGGCTGGTATGAGCACGAATACCAGGGCTACGGCTACGACTTCCCCAAACCCTCCGTCCGCATCGGCATGCTGCGTGAAGCGGTCGAGATCATGCGGAGGTTGTGGACCGAGGAGGAGGTCTCCTTCGAGGGGACCTACTACCGCCTGGACGGTGCCATCTGCTCGCCCCGTCCCGTCCAGGAGCCGCACATCCCCTTCTGGATCGCCGGTGGGGGAGAGAAGCTCACCCTCAACGTGGCCGCCCGCTACGCCGCCTATACCAACTTCGGCGGGGCGTCGGTTGAGGAGTTCGCTCGCAAATCCGACATCCTGCGCGGGCACTGCGAGGATGTCGGCACCGATTTCGATGCGATCACCCGCTCGACCAACTTCAACGTTGTCTGCGCCGGCTCGGAGGCGGAGGTCGAGGAAACCATCGCGGCGATTCGAGACCGCTATCGCCCGTTCGTGGACGAAGACAGGCTCGACGGGATCGAGGCGATGGTGCGTCCGATGGCGGGTACCCCCGAGCAGATCGTGGAACGGCTCCGGCCGTGGGCGCAGGCCGGGATGGAATATGCGATCGTCTACTTTCCGCAAGCGGCCTACGACCGGCGCGGCCTCGAGCTGTTCGCCCGTGAGGTGATTCCGGCGTTCTCATAGGCCGGTTCGACGCCCCGACGGTGTGACTCGGTAGGGTCTTCCCCGTGAGGCGCAAAACCAAGATCATCGCCACCCTCGGCCCGGCCGTTGCCGACGCCTACAGCATCAGCCGGCTGGTCGAGGCCGGCATGGATGTGGCCCGTCTCAACTTCTCGCACGGTTCGCGGGCCGACCATGAGCAGAACCTTGCGTGGGTCCACGAAGCCTCCGAGAAACACGGCCGGGCCATCGCAGTCCTGCAGGACATTCAGGGGCCCAAGATCCGGGTCGGGACCTTCCCGGACGGTTCCATCAGCCTCGAGCCGGGTGACTCGGTTGAGCTGCTCCCCGGGGAGGAAGAGGCGGCGTCGGGCGAGATCTACATCAAGTATCTGGATCGGGTCGAGAACCTGGCGTCGGGTGATCTGATTCAGCTCCAGGACGGCCGGATCAGCGTCGAGATCGCCTCGACCTCCACCGGGATCAAGGCGACGGTCATTCAGGGTGGCGAGCTGCGCAACAAGCAGGGCGCCGCCTTTCCCGGCCTCAGCGTTGACTTGCCCGCCATCACCGAGAAGGATCGTGCCGACCTCGAAGCGGGGGCGGAGATGGGCGTCGATGCCGTTGCGGCCTCGTTCGTCGGGACGGCCGGCGACGTGGAGGAGGTCCGCAAACTGGCCGGGGACGTCCCCGTCATCGCCAAGCTCGAGCGGGCGATCGGATACCGTTCTCTCGACGAGATCATCCGGGCCGCCGACGGCGTCATGGTGGCACGGGGCGACCTCGGGGTTGAGCTGTCGTGGGCGGCGCTACCCCGGGTCCAGAAGGACATCATTGCCCGCACCAACGCCGGCGGGAAGATCTCGATCACGGCCACCGAGATGCTCGAATCGATGAAGGAGAGCTTCCGCCCGACCCGGGCCGAGGTCACCGACGTCGCCAACGCGGTGTTCGACGGGACCGACGCCGTCATGCTGAGTGCCGAGACGGCGGTCGGCAAATACCCGATCCGGTCGGTCGAGGTCATGAAATTCATCTGCCAGGAAGCCGAGAAGAGTCCCGAGCTGCACCTGTTGACCGAGGACCGCTTCATCGCGCATGCCGCCCGCTTCCCCTCGGCCATCGCCAAGGCAGCCGTTGAGGTGTCGCACAATCTCGGCATTCCCAACCTGGCATGTTTCACCGAGACCGGCAGCACCGCCCGGCTGCTCTCCAAGTACCGGCCGGAAGCCGACATCATGGCATTCACCAACCACGAGACGACGTTCCGGAGAATGGCTGCCTACTGGGGTGTGCAGCCCCGCCTGATCGGCCGCCACGACACCACGGACGACTTGATCATCGCCGCTGGTGATGCATTGATCGCCGAAGGCATCGTCGAGCCGGGCGAACACGTCGTGATGGTGGCCGGGATCCCGCCGAACCAGGGAGCTCAGACCAACCTGGTACAGATCCACCGGGTGGGCTCGGGCCTCAAGCGGAACAAGTAGGCTGGCTCGCCATGGGTCAAAGCATCAGCGTCGCCGGCACCGTCCTCGGCGCCACAGCCATTTTCGAAGCCGACCGCAGCCTGTCTGGACAAGACGGGGAATCGTTCGGCTCCCGGCCGGACCCGTCCGGGGACGCCACGTTCCCGGCCCAACTCGCCGCCCGCCTGTTCGACGCCGACACCGGGGTCACCGGCGTGTTCGTCGGCTCGAACGGCATCGTCGTGCATCGCGCCAATTCCTGGAGCGACACCGAGGTCGACCGCATCGGCTCGGTCATCGAGGACTTCTTCGTCTTCTACGACGACTGAGCCGCTTACGGCGCTGTCGTGCTGGTGGTCGTGGTCGACTCTGGAACGGTTGTGGTGGTTGACGGGGTCGTCGTGGTCGTTGTCGGTGGGGGAAGTGTCGTAGTGGTCGGGCAGCTCACCGCGCTGCCGGGGACCTCGCACGGGTGGACGCGCACCACCCGGGGTTGTGGGCGGTATGTCCAATCCCACTCTTCGGTCCGCTCCGATCCGTCCTCATAGGTGATGGTGCGCCCTACCGTCACGGTCCAGCCCGTGGTCCCGCGATCGATGACCACTTGAGAACCGGGAGTCACGCTGGCGTCGGCTACATAGTCTGTCGCGGGGCCGCGCTCGTTGCGCCGGGGCGAGAGGCTGTCGGAGACTTGCCGCCCCTCGTTGTCGCCGAAGAACTTGACGGTGATCGACTCATCGGTGTATTCGGTCTTGATGAGGATGGCGGCGGCGGTGTCGTTGCGGAAGATCAGCTCGGGATTGGGAAACGAGACCGTCGCTTCCCGCCCCTCCGGGTAGCGGCTGAAGTAGTAGCTGTGGGGCTGGTGGTAAACGTCTTCGTACCCGCCGAAGAACATGGCGTTGAAGAGGGTGGTGGCGAACTGGCTGACGCCCCCGCCCACCGAGGGGACGAACTCGCCTCGCAGGATCATCGGGGCTTCAACGAACCCGTTCTCGATGGTGCGCATGCCGACGTGCTCGTTGAGAGAGAACTCCTCGCCGGGCAGGACGATCACCCCGTCGACCAGGTCGGCCATCCGCTGGATATTGGTCACGCGGGGCTGGCAGCAGGGGTGGAACGTCGTGAATTCAGACACCTTGCCGGCAATGCCGAGGGCCTCGGCGTCGGTCGTGCTGAACTCCGGTTCGACGCCGGTCGCGAACGGCAGGGCGGCGCGGCGTCCCGGCAGGTAGGCGGCCACGGCCAGCTCGGCGGCGATCAGCTCTGGGTCGATGACCGTTCCGGAGCGGCCCGGCACGATGATCACCTCGTCGTCGCCGGTAACCGCGAACTCGGCGTTGCGGGGCGGCGCTTCCAGGGCGGCCACCACCGGCGCCATGCGGTCGGCAACGGCTTCCGGATCGAAGCCGACGGTGAGGTCCGGCTCCGGATCCAGCACGACCGTCGAGATGAGGGCTCTCCCCAGGTCGTTGGTTGTGAACTCGACTTCGAGGGGAGGCAGGCCGCCTTGCAGGGTGATCGGGGACTCGATCAGCTCTTCGGCCCGCTGGGCCGCATCGGCTGCCTGGGCGGCGGTTACGGCGGGAGTTGCTTCGATGACGTCCAGCACCGCCCGCCGGTCCGTTCGGCTCAGCAGAGCGGCCAGGATCCGATCGGGTGCGGAGTCGCGGTCGACCTGCCGGCCGGTCCGGGGCAGGTCGGCAACCACCCTGCCGCCGTCGTAGCGGACCGCACCATTGAAGGGCGGCTCGATCGCGGCGGCTTCCTCCCATCCGTCGACGAGTTGTACTACCGCCTGGGTGTTGATCCGCCCTTCTGGCAGGATCTCGTAGTCGCGGCCGGTCACCCAGTCGGCGAATTGCGTGAAGCCCGAGCGGCGTCCGGCGTCGAGGGCGGCCGCAACGATGGCTTCCGAATCCAGCACGAACTCGACCTGGGCCGGATCGAACGGGAAGCTGGTGCCTTCAATGGCGACCGTCGCCGGTGACGTCGCCAGCTCGTCTTCGAGCGCCAGGACGGCCTGCATGGCATCTTCCCGACCAAGGCGACCGAGGTCGACTCCGGCGACCGACACGCCGGGCAGCACCTCACCGTCCCGGACGATGGAGCGCACGGTGAAGGCGGCCAGTCCGACCACAACGAGGCCGAACAGGGCGAGGGAGGCTTTTCGCGGCCAGGTCATGGATGCGCAGCGTACCGGCCGGGGCCGCCTAGACGATGGGTCAGGCCCTGATGACGGTTTTGGCAGCCGCGAGCCCCACCAGGAAAAAGTCGGCGATGCGCGCCGCTCGGACGCCCGTCCAATACGATGGGCCGGTGATCGAGTTTCCCGCCGTCCCCGCCGGAGAGCGCATCGTCGTCTCAGCGTCGTCGTTCGTGGCTTACGAGCAGTGCCCCGAAAAGGCCAACGCCCGCTACCGCCAGGAGTACGGCCCGCCGTCCCGGCCGGCGTTCGTCGGGGGGCTGGCGCACCGGATCTTCGCCCGCCATTTGCAGGATGGTCCGATCGGGGCCGACCAGTTCAACCAGGTGTGCCGCGAGGAGATCGGTAGTGCCCCGGCTCTCAACTTCCGGATGGGCGAGCTGGGGCTGAAACCCAGCCAGCTGTCCGGGATCGTCTCGGAGACCCAGGCACTGTACGACCGGTTCGTCCGATTCCCGACCGAGGGATTCCGGGGCGCTGAGGTGTCGGTGGAGGTCGAGCCCCAGCCCGACGTCGTGCTGCAGGGGCGGGTCGATGCCGTGTTCGACGAGGATGGGCGCCCCCGCCTGGTCGACTGGAAGACCGGCCGGATTTTCGAGGCGGATGACCAGCTCGGGTTTTATGCGTTGTTGTGGGTGCTGGACCGCACCGAGCTCCCGGTGGCAGTTGAAGCCGTCTCGGTCAAGACCGGCGAACGCCACCGGACCGAACCATCCGAGGCGGACCTGCAGGCGCTCGTCACCCGGATCGCCGCCATGGTGACGGCGCTGCGCGCCGGCTGGGATTCCGGGGAGGCCTTCGCCAGGGTCGGGGGACCGTGGTGCACCTACTGTCCGTTGCTCGATGGCTGCTCGGAGGGCCGGGCAGCCGCCACTGTGATGGCGCAGGGCTAACGAGCTCGGAATGCCCTGCGGTACGCTGCCGCCATGGACCGCCGCCTGCTCGCCATCCACGCCCATCCCGACGACGAGAGCTCCAAGGGAGCCGGCACGGTCATTCACTACTCCGACCTGGGAGTGCGCTGCACGCTGGTGGTGGCGACCGGCGGCGAGGAAGGCGACATTCTCAACCCGGCGATGGACCGCCCCGAGGTTGCCGCCAACCTCCGCGCCATCCGGATGGAGGAACTGGACAAGGCGGCGGCCATTCTGGGCTATACCGAGATCTACCGCCTGGGCTATCGGGACTCGGGCATGCCCGACTCGGAGGCAAACCACCGCCCCGACGCCTTTACCAACATCGAGGAGGAGGTCGCCTTGGCGGCGATGGTGTCGGTGATCCGGACGGTGCGGCCGCAGGTCATCCTCGGCTACGACGACCATGAGTACTACCCCCATCCCGACCATCTGCGAGTGCACGACCTGGCGCTCAAGGCCTTGCACGCCGCCGCCGACCCCGATCGCTACCCGGCGGCAGGCCCGCCGTGGCGGGTCGACCGCCTCTTCGCCCCGGTCTTTTCTCGAGATCGGCTCGTCAAGCTGCACGAGGCCATGGTGGCTCGCGACCTCGAGTCACCGCTTGGGCGATGGCTGGAGCGGATTCCCGAGGACGCCGACGATTCCCACGTCGACGTGCGGGTTCCGATTGCCTCGACTCTGAGCCGCGCGCGCGATGCGCTACGGGCCCACGCCACTCAGGTCGATCCGGACGGTTTCTGGTTTCAAATTCCCGAGGACGTGGTCATCGAGGTCTACCCCTGGGAGGACTTCACGTTGCTCGAGCGCACAGACGGGCTGGAGGGCACCGACGGCCTCGACCCGCACGATCTGTTTGGTGGCCTCTAGGCAGCTTCGATCCCGCGCAGTTGCCCGGCGGCCGCTTCGGTGAGGTCGACCAGATCCGACCGGAGGCAATCGAGCCCATCCTTGGCCAGCTCGATCGAATTCTGAGCCTCGGTCAACGTCCGCTTGGTGCTCGAAAACCGCTTGGCAAGCTGACCGATGCGATCGAGCTGATCGAGCAGAGCCGCCCGGTCGACGGCGTCGGCATTGGCCGGCCGGGCCGCCAGCTGCAAGGAAGCTACCCGCAGCGCCACATCCAGCAGCGGTCCCTCATCGACGGCGAGGATGCGAGCCCCGTACACGCCGAAGGACCCCACCTCGGCGGGATAGGCGTCGCCGGCGGAGACACAGATAGCGGCATCCGCCCTCCGGTTCGCCATCGCCCGGTCGAGCTCGGCGAGGATCCCGTTGCCGCCCAGGCCGATCCGGGACACGTTCTTGACTTCCAGCACGATGCGGCCACCGTCGGGGAGCTCGACGACCACGTCACCTACCAGCGCCTCCCGACCGAGGGCGCCGCCGGTCGTGGAGGTTCGCTCGACGACACAGCCGCCGATGCCGGCCGCCCACGCCCGCACCCGCTCCTCGACGGTGTCTTCGAACTCAAAGCCCTTCCTGGTGCCCATTTCGGCCTCGGTGCGCTTCCCGAGGTCGACGTGGACGGCATCGCGCAGCTGTCGGATCTCCGCCACCACCTCATCGCGCAGCCGCGCCAGCGCCGAGCCATCGGTGGCGGGATCGAGCGCGGCCGCCAGCTGACTCTCGAGCGTGCCGCCCCGTCCGACCAGGCCCTCGAGGCGGGTGACGAGCCGACCACCGATGCTGCCCGCCTGGTCGACGTCCATCCCGCTGAAGAAGGCTTCCTGCCAGCGGTGGAAGTCACGCAGGGAGCGAGACAACAGCGACGATCGCACCTCAGGATCGAGCTGCTCCTGATAGGCCAGCCGGGCGGCTTCCAGCATGGCGGCGACCCGGGCCTCGGCCTGGCCGGTGGCCTCTTCGACCTCCCGTCGGACCTGCTCCCGCACCTCGCCCAGACCAACGTCGAGCCCCATCGTGACCAGGCCGTGGGCCCCAACCGACAACGCCCGCTCGACGAGCCCCGGCCAATCCGGCTCCGGGTGCGCGCTTAGCAAGGTGGCCAGGGCCCGCTCTTCACAGACCAGGCCATCGATCTTGGTGATCTGTCCGTCTGATGTGACATGTGCCATGGGATTGAATGTAGGGGCCGGCTATGACAGAAACGCCTCCGGGTGCCACAATCGGCCCTCAAATGACCGCCGCCCACGCCCTTCGCACGTCCCTCGAGGACCTCGCCTCCGTCCTGGAGAGCTTTCAGTTTGCCGTTCCGGGCGGTGAGCAGGCGACGAGGGAGCGGGGCCGGGTCGAACTGGTCCGGTCCATTCGCGAGTATCTGCTGCCCCGGCTGGACGATCCCGAGGCGCCGGTGGTGGCCGTGCTGGTCGGCCCGACCGGCAGCGGCAAGTCGGTGGTATTGAACTCGCTGGCACAGGAGGTGGTCAGCAAGCCGGGCGCGCTCCGTCCCACCACCCGCTCACCGGTGGTGTGGGCCCACCGCCGCCATGTGCGGCGCTACCGCCAGCTCCTCACCGACCTGGCCGATTCGGAGGGCGGAGCGGTCACCGGGGAGGATCCCCTCACCGAGCAGCTGACCGTGATCGACGCCCCCGATTTCGAATCGGTCTACTCGGAGAGCCGGGTGGTTGGCGAACAGGTGCTGGCGGTCGCCGACCTGTGCATCTTCGTCGCCAGTGCGCTGCGCTATGCGGACGCCGCCGCCTGGGAGTTCCTCGACCAGATTCGCCAGCGGGGCCTGCCCATTCTCTTCGTGCTCAACCGGCTCGGGCCTGATCCGGAGACTCGCAAGATGATCCTCGGAGACTTCGCCGCCCTGCTCAAAGACCGCGACCTGCTCCTCGAGGCCGACCCGTCGCTCATCTTCGATCTCTCCGAACAGGTCGTGTACCCCCGCAACGGCGGCCTGCACGCCGACGCCGTGGCGGCGATTCGCCGCGAGCTGGCGCTCATCTCCGACCCGGCGCTGCGCCGGGCAGTTGTTCGTCAATCGACCGAAGGTGCGGTGGCCGAGGTGATCGATCGGGCCGGCGTGATGGCCCAGGGCATTGAGACCGATCGGGGCATCGTGCAGACGCTGATGACGATGGCCGAGGAGGCCTACGCCGCCGAGCTGTTAGACGCCAAGGCGCTGATCGCCAACCGCAGCCTGGTCGCTCCGGGAGCAACCGGGGACCGCATCGGGATCGAGCGGGAGCTGGCGTCGGCGCTGTCGCGCCGGGCCGGGGTCGCTGCCCGGGAAGCCGCGGCTGCCTGGGATGCCACCGGCGAAGGCAATGCGCTGCTTGCCGTCGACGAGACCCTGTGGCGCCACGGGCCCGAGACCCCCGCCCTGGCCGAGCAGGAGGCGGCCGCTTGGCTCGACACTCTGGATGAGGCGCTCGCCGGGGCAATCAGGCGGGCCGGGCCGCGCCGCAAGGCGTCGGCGCTCCTGGCCAGGACGCTCCTCACGGGCGAGGGCCAGCCGGTGGAGGGAGCGGCCGCCGAACTGGCCAACGACGAGCGGTGGCGGGGTGGTGTCTTGGCCAATCTGGAGGATCGGCTTGCCTCGGTGCTGGCCGTTGACGCCGACCGGTTCCTCGTCCTCGCCGGTCGGATGGAGATTTCCGAGGGCTTGCCGCAGACCATTCGTAGCCTGACGGCGGCGGTGTCCGACAAGGCGGGGCAGTTCTACGCATGAGTGATGTGATCAGTGCGCTCGAGACGCTGGAACTCGCCATCGGGCGCGGCGCCGGCATCGTCGACGACGCCGACCTGAAGTCGGCCAGGACCGTGGCCGAGCAGGTCAGGGATCGGCGCGGCTTTCTGGGTGACACCCTGGTGATCGCCCTGGCGGGTGGGACCGGCTCGGGCAAGTCGAGCCTCCTGAATGCCATCGCCGGGCGCCGGATCGCCGAGACCGGAGTCCTCCGTCCCACCACCGAGCGAGCGCTGGCCTGGATCCCGGCCGATCCGGAACCGGGCGTGGTGGCGCTGCTCGACCGGCTGGAAATCGAGGGCCGATTCGAACAGCACTCATTGCGCGGTGTAGCCATCATCGACCTGCCCGACCACGACAGCATCGTGTTGCAGCATCAGCAGATCGTCGATCGTCTGCTCCCTGAGGTCGATGCGGTCGTGTGGGTGTTTGATCCCCAGAAGTACCGCGACCCGCTCATTCACGACGACTACATCTCCCGGCTCCTCGAATACCAGGACCAGTTCCTGTTCGTCCTCAACCAGGTGGACCTGGTCGGCCAGCAGGATCTCGCCGACATCCGGGCCGACCTGCTGGCCTCGCTGCGCGAAGACGGTGTCTCCGAGCCCCGGCTGTTCGAGCTGGCGGCCGACCCGCCGGGGGTCGCCCCGATCAACATCGAGCCGTTCCGGCACTTTCTCGGTGAGCAGCTGGATGCCAAGGCCGTCACCACCGGCAAGCTTCTCGGCGACATTCGGCGGGCCGGCCGGCAGCTCCGCGTCGCCGCCGGGCTCGACCGCGGGGCCGGGGTCGGATTCGAAGACCGCTGGCCGTCGGTGCGCAGTTCGGCGGTGGAAGCCATGGTCGACGGTGTCGGGTTCGACGATGCAGTATGCCGGATCAGTGATTTCGTAACCGCGTTGTCGGTCGAGACCGGCGGCCGGTTCGGCATTCGGGTTCGCAACGAGTACGACAACGCCCGCATCGAAGAGGAGCTGCGAACCGCCATCGACAACTCCGGCTTCCAGCCGGTTGCCCGGGTAGAGCGGGGCAAGCTCAGCACGGCACTGCACCTGCTGTGGTTCGGGCCCGATCAGCGCGCCCCGACCGAGAGCGTCACCGCCCTGGCGTCCGGTATCGAGTCTCGCTTCGGGCACGGCCTGTTCCAGCTCCTGTGGGATCGGGGTGTGTTTGCCGCCACCCTCGCCGAAGTCGAGATCGAAGCCCGGCTTGCCGAGCGCCGCTAGAGCGGTTCGGTTAGGTAGCGCTCCAGCGCGGGGGCGAGCAGCGCGACCAGCTCCTCAACGTCGGGCTCGGTCATCTCCGGCACGGCGACGATCGAGCGTCCGAACACGACACCGATCAGGTGGGTGGCACAGAGCGCCAGCCGCAGCCGGGGCCGGTCGTATGGCAGCACGTCCTCGGCCGTCCCCAGCAAGCCGTGCTCGATGAACTCGCGCAGCATGCGGGCGGCGGCGTCGTTGGTGGCGGCGGCCCGGAACAGGGATACAACGGGCGAATCCGGTGTGGTGGCGAGCTGCAGATAGAACCGGGCCAGGCGCTCGCCCATCCCCGGGGCGGGTCCGGTCAAGATCGGCTCGAGTGCGGCGCGGGGATCGGGCAGGCGGTGGGCCGCCGCAAACAGCGATTCCTTGGCCCCGAAGTGATGGTGAATCAGGGCAGGGTCGACACCGGCCCGCCCGGCGATGGCCCGCATCGTTGCCCGCTCGAACCCGGCTTCTGCAAAGGTGGCGCGGGCCGCCTCGAGGATCTGGTGGCGGGTGACGTCGGCGTCGCCAGGCCGCCGGCCCGGGGGTCGTGCCGGGCTCATGAGTCGAGCAAGACCATGGCCTCGTCCAGCGTGGCAGGCACGGAGCGCACCCGGGCCCGGACCGGCCCCTGAGCCAGTGCCGTCTCAACCACCGCCTGGTCGGCCCCCAGCACCCGGATGGTGCGGCCGGAGAGGGTGACGGGAGGGCCGGTGCCGTCCAGCAGCTCGAAAGCCTGCTGCCACCGCTCGGCGGTGACTTCGACGGCGGTGAGCGGTCCGATGATGTCGGCCAGCGTCCCGGTCCCGGCAACCCGGCCCTGTGACATGAGCACGAGGCGATCGGCCTGTTCGGCCTCGTCCATGTAGTGGGTGGACACCAGCACGGCGCTCCCGCCGTCGGCTTGCTCGCGTATCAGATTCCACAGGTGGGAGCGGGCGAGGGGAGAGACTCCGGACGTGGGCTCGTCGAGGATGAGCACGGCTGGGTCGTGCTGGGTGGCGGCGACGAACGCCGCCCGACGCTGCAAGCCGAGCGGGAGCCGGCCGACGAGGGCATCGCCGTCGAACGGCACCGGATGGCGGGTGCTGCCGAAGGCTTCGGCACGGAACTCCAGGTTCTCGAGCGCCGTCAGGTCTCGATACAGCCCGAGATTCTGGGGCACGTAGCCCACCCGGCGCCTGCCCTGGCGAGACGGCGGGGCGCCGAGCACATCGACGCGACCGGCGGTCGGAGCGAGCAGGCCGAGGATCATGCGGATCAAGGTGGTCTTGCCTGCTCCGTTGGCTCCGACGAGTCCGACCACCTCGCCGTGCGCAACCGTTAGGTCGACCGAGTCGACGGCCGTAAAGCTGCCGAATTGCCGGGTGACACGCCTGACGTCGATGGCGTTCACCGGGATTCCCCTTCCGCCTGGAGCTCGGCGATGATGGCGGCGTCCTCCAGGCTGATCTCGTCGGTCACCAGGCGGGTCGCCCCGGGATCCCACTGGCGCCAGGTGCGCCCCCGCCGCCATGCTCTCCCCGTCGTTCCGGCCGTCGGTCCGTTGGTTACGGTGCCGGGGACGTCTGCGGTGATGGCGCCCGGTGGCCCGTAGGCGAGAATCCGTCCCCGATGGAGGAGAGCTACGGTCGTGGCGCGTTCGGCTTCATCCAGGTAGCTGGTGGCGAAGACCACCGCCGCCCCCTCGGCGGCGGCACCGGCGATCAGCCGCCACAAGCCCATTCGGCTGACCGGGTCGACGCCGGTGGTGACCTCATCGAGGATCAGTAGCTCAGGGCGGGGGAGGAGCGCCATGGCAGCCGCCAGCTTGCGGCGCTGACCGCCGGACAGGTTGCCGGCCAGCCGGTCTCCGAATGGGCTCAGGTCGGTGCGGGTCAGGAGCTCGTCGGCCCGGGTCTGCCAGCCAGACAGGTCGTAGGCGGCCGAAACGAAATCGAGATGCTCGTCGATGGTGAGATCCGGGAACACGCCCCCGTCGGCCGGCACATAGCCGGTGTGGCCGGGGGGCGGCAACCGCAGCGTTCCGGTGGAGGGAGGGCCGATGTTGGCGAGAGCCCGGAGCAGGGTGCTCTTGCCGGCGCCATCCCCGCCGACCACCGCCAGGATTTCCCCGGGCACACAGTCGACACTCACCTCAGTGAGTGCCGGCCCGGACCCGTACCTGACCGTCAGGCGGTCGGCGCCCCAGGTCATGATGTGGCTGCGGCCCGGGGGGCCACGTCGCGCCGGAACCGCCACACCGCCAGCCCGAACACGGCCACGGCCATCAGCACCAGGATGACGAGCGGTTGCACCAGCGCTCCGAAGGAAGACGCCTTCAGGAAGATGCCCCGCATGGCCTCAACGAAGTAGGTGAGCGGCAGCAGGTAGCCAATCCACCGGACTCCCTCGGCCATCGACTTGAGCGGGAAGATCATCCCGGACAGCATCACCTGGGGAAGCAGCACCATGATGGCGAGCTGGATGGCCTCGCCCTGGCTGCGGGAGACGGTGGAGATCAGAACGCCGAGGCCGAGCACCACGAACAGGTAGACCAGCCCGAAGACGGCGAACAGGAACAACGAGCCCCGGAACGGCACATCGAAGATCAGGATCCCGGCCAGCGTGATGATCACCATGTCGATGAGGGCCACGACGAAGTAGGGGGCGATCTTGCCGACGATCACGTCGCTGGGCCGCAGCGGAGTGACCGCCAGCTGCTCGAGGGTGCCCTGCTCGCGCTCCCGCACCACCCCCAGGCTGGTGATAACGGTGCCGATGAACAGGAGGATCAGGCCGATGAGCGAGGGCACCATAACGGCCGCGGTGCTGAGATCGGGATTGAACAGGATCTCGCCTTCGACGCCGGCCGGGAGCGAGTCCCCCCGCCGCAGCGCCGACTGGGCGACGAACAGCTCAGTGCCGTCTACGTAGATCGTGGGCTCCGCTCCGGTGACGATGGCCACGGCGGCTCGGGAGTCGGCCAGGAGCTGCCGGGCGTCTTCGGCCGTTCCGGCCGGGTCCTGCTCGACGACGGTGAACGCGTCGTCCAGCTGGCCGGCGGCGATGTCGGCGCCGGGGCCGAGTACCGCAGTCTCGATTTCAACGACGTCGAACCGGGCGGCGTAGCCGAAGATGATCAGCATCATCAAGGGGAGCCCCACCATCAGCGCCACCGTCCGCCGGTCCCGGCGCATCTGCCGGAACTCCTTGAGGATCATCGCCTTCATGGCCACTCCTATTTCATCAGTTGTTGAATTAATACTCTACAGCTGGTTGGGGGCGCAGGGGTCTGGTTTGTGTCGGAGGGGTCTGATACGGTACGAACATATGTTCGATACAACGGAACGAGGGATCGAGAGCCTGGCGGGTGAGCACGCTGATGAGTTCTTCGATACCGCCACCGACGCCCAGATCGCT
>JABDLU010000130.1 GCA_013002865.1 Acidimicrobiia bacterium | reverse complement strand
CCGCGTTCGGGGGTGATCGAATCGACCGAGTCGCCGACCCGTAGGGAGGCGTTGTACTCGCCGTCGGTGACGTACGGACCGAAGCGTCCATCCTTGACGACCATCTCGGATCCGCTCACCGGGTCGGGTCCGAGCTCTTTGAGCGGCGGCTTGGCCCGGCCCCGGCGCTTGGGCTGGGCGAATACCTTCAGAGCACCCTCGAGGTCGATCTCCAGCAGCTGCTCCTCGGTTTCGAGGCTGCGGGAGTCGGTTCCCCGCTTGAGGTATGGGCCGTAGCGCCCGTTCTGAGCGGTGATCTCTTCTTCAGTCTCTGGATCGACGCCGACGACCCGCGGCAGCGATAACAGCCGGAGCGCCTCCTCCAGGGTGACGGTGTCCAGGCTCATCGACTTGAACAGCGAGGCGGTCTTGGGCTTCTCCTTCGAGCCTTCCGGTTCCTCGATCACCACATACGGTCCGTAGCGGCCGGTCTTGGCGACGATGCCCTTGCCCGACGCAGGATCGGTGCCAAGCATCCGGTCACCGCTGGGGGCCTCGAGGATCTCGATGGCCTTCTCGACGGTCAACTCGTCGGGCGGCAGGTCTTCGGGGATGGGGGCGGTGTCGTCACCCCGGGACAGGAACGGCCCGTAGCGGCCGGCCCGGGCTTCGATCTTCTCACCGTTCTCGTCTGCGCCGATCAGGATCGAGTTGAGGCTGCGGGGATCCATCTCCCCCATCTGGTCGGTTACCAGCTGGTGGAGGCCGGGCCGTCCGTTGCCAAAGTAGAAGCCGCTCAGCCACGGAATGGCCTCGGTCTCGCCGCGTGCGATGCGGTCGAGGTCGTCCTCCATGCGGGCGGTGAAGGCAAAGTCGACGAACTCGGGAAAATGCTTCTCGAGGAGCGTCACCGTGGCGAAGGCGGTAAAGGACGGCACAAGCGCGGTGCCCTTCTTCCAGACATAGCCCCGGTCCTGGATCGTGGAGATGATCGATGCGTAGGTGGACGGGCGGCCGATCGACAGCTCCTCGAGGCGCTTGACAAGGCTGGCCTCGGTGTAGCGGGCGGGCGGCTTGGTCTCGTGGCTGCTCGGGTTCAACTCGACGATGTCGAGCGGGTCACCCTCCGCCATGGCCGGGAGGCGGCGCTCCTTGTCGTCTGATCCGTTCTCGTCGCCGGCCTCGACATAGGCCTTCATGAAACCGGCGAAGGTGATAATCAGGCCCCCGGCTCCGAACAGGGCGTCGCGACCGCCGGGGGTCTGCGCTCCGAGGCGGATCTGGACCCGCTCACCCTTGGCATCCTTCATCTGCGAGGCGATAGTGCGCATCCAGATCAGCTCGTAGAGCTTGGCCTCATCGGCGCCGACCTCAGCCGCTACCGCGTCGGGAGTGCGGAAGGCATCGCCGGCGGGCCGGATCGCTTCGTGTGCTTCTTGGGCGTTCTTGACCTTGGAGGAATACACCCGCGGTTCGGCCGGCAAGAACTCGGCTCCGAACAGCTCCCCGGCCTGGGTGCGGGCGGCGGTGATGGCGGTCTCCGACAGGGTGGTGCTGTCGGTCCGCATATAGGTGATGTACCCGTTCTCGTACAGGCGCTGGGCAATCGACATGGTGCGAGCGGCGGCGAACCGGAGCTTGCGGCCGGCTTCCTGCTGAAGGGTGGAGGTGCGAAACGGGGCGGCCGGTTTCCTGGTGTAGGGCTTGCGTTCGACCGAGCGGACCGCAAAATCGGCTTCCTGCAGCTCGTCGGCCAGCGTGCCGGCGGCGGCTTCGTCGAGCAGCACCACCTCCTTCTCGGTGGTGAGCTCACCCTCGAGGGAGAAGTCCTTGCCGGTGGCGAGGCGCACCCCGTCCAACGTCAGCAGCTTGGCCCCAAAGGTGCCCTCTTCCTCGGCTCCGGGCCGGGTCGAGAACGTCCCTTCGAGGTCCCAGTAGCTTGCCATCCGGAACTGCATGCGCTCCCGCTCCCGTTCCACGATGATCCGAACGGCCGGGCTCTGTACCCGCCCGGCCGACAGTTTGGGCCTGACCATCTTCCAGAGCACCGGGGAGACCTCGTAGCCGACCAGGCGATCGAGGATTCGCCGCGCCTCCTGGGCATCGACGAGGTGGCGGTCGAGGTCGCGAGAGTTGTCAATGGCGTCCTCGATGGCCGATTTGGTGATCTCGTGGAAGACCATGCGCTTGACGGGCACCTTGGGGCTGAGGGTTTCCAGCAGGTGCCAGGCAATCGACTCGCCTTCTCGATCTTCGTCGGTGGCGAGGTAGAGCTCACTGGCGTCCTTGAGGAGGCCCTTCAGCTTCTTGACCTGATCCTTCTTCTCCTTGGGCACCACGTAGAGCGGCTTGAAGTCGTTCTCGGTGTCCACGCCCAGGCGAGCCCACGGCTCGGACTTGTAACTGGTTGGCACCTCGGCGGCGTTGCGGGGCAGGTCGCGAATGTGGCCGATGCTCGATTCGACCACGTAGGAATCGCCGAGAAACCCGGAGATGGTTTTCGCTTTGGCGGGTGATTCGACGATTACGAGCGGCTTGGTCACGAGCGCTTCCGGTCGGAGGGCGGTTGTTTTACGGGGTCACGACCCCTCTGTCAAGAGGCGACAGTATCCCGTCCGGTGTCTAACTCGCGTTCTTAACGGCTTGTTCCAGGCCCGACCTGAGTCGTTCCATCACCTGGTCCCAGGTGAACTCGTCCTCCATATAGGCACGCCCGGCCGTCCCCATGGCGCTCATCCTGGCTCTGTCGGAGACGAGGATTTCGAGCGCTTCGACCAGGCCGTCCCGATCGTGGACGACGAATCCGCTGCGGCCCGGGAGTACCGTTTCGGGTGCCCCGCCCGAGGCGCCGGCCACCACCGGGAGACCGCTGGCGGCGGCCTCGAGGAACACAATGCCGAGCCCTTCTTGCTCGAGGCCGAGCCACCGATTGCGGCAGGGCATGGCGAATACATCCATCTCCCGATAGCGGCCCGGCAGCTCCGCCCAGGGGATGTCGACGTGGAAGTCGGTAGGGACCTCGAGTGACTCCGCCACCTGTCGGAGGCGTTTCTCCAGCCGGCCGCGTCCCACGATCGAGGCCCGGACCCGGTAGCCCCGCGACCGCAGCCCGGCGGCGGCGTGCAGCACCTCGGCGTGGCCCTTGCGGGGAATGAACCGGCTCACACAGCCGACCACCAGTTCGTCGGAGCTGCCCGCATCCGAGGGGTGAAACGATTCGAGATCGACCCCGATGCCCAGATGCGTGACCGACCGCTTGGTTATCCGCTCGACCTTGCCGGCCGTCCACCGGCTGTTGGCGAAGACCACATCGGCCTGCTTGAGCGGTCCGGCCAGCAGCTGACGGGTGCCTGGAAAAGCGGCCGGGACCGTGACCTCGGCTCCGTGTGCGATCACTCCGTAGGGAACGCCGAGTGACGCCCGCAGGGCCGGCCCCATCGTTGGTAGCGGATAGGGAGCGCCGAACAGGATGACGTCGGGATTGAAGCGATCCGCGTGCTCTTCGATCCACCGCCGGGTGCCCCGGGTGGGCCACATGAACTTCCGCTTGCTGCGGACCACCTGCGCGTCGCGCTCGGCGGCCGTGTCCTTCGGTGCGATGACCTGCACCGGCCCGTCGTACCGCTCTACCAGATTGCCCAGATACTGCTGAATCCCCCCCGCCTTCGGGAGATAGTCATTGGTGATGAGGAGGAGGCGCATTGGGGGGAGGCTAGAGAGGGAGAGGCGGTCAGGCATCGGGCATTGGCGAGTTCCACGTTGCAGGTTCCACGTTCCAAGTCAGAGACTCACCAACGGAGTTGTACGGGTCCCGACGCGTTCCCGGCATCAGCCAGCAGAGTGGAGTCGCGAATCACTCTCTGGCCATTGACCACTGACTACTGACCACTGACCACCTGACGACCGGCAACCGGCGACCGGCGACCGGCGACCGGCGACCTTCCTACTCCAGATGTGGTGCGACGTTGTAGTCGGCGATCGTGGCGGAGTCTTCGCCGATGAGGACGTGGGTGACGGCGGTGTTGTCGACGAACGCCAGGCGGTCGCGGCCGGCGTGACCGACGTCGAGCAGGTTGAGCACATACGAACGTATGGCACCACCGTGGGAGACGACGCCGACCCGGGCGCCGGCGTGACGATGAGCGAGCTCCTGGAGGGCAGCCTCCATGCGTGTCGCCGCCGAGGCGAGCGATTCGCCCGATGTGCCGCGGGGCAGGTCCTCTCCGCGTTCGAAGATCTCATCCCATAGCTGCGACCAGTCGGCCTGAATCTCTGCGGTGGTGCGGTTCTCCCACTCTCCCAGGTTCATCTCGATGACTCCGTCGTGGCGGCCGACATCGACGCCGAAGGCCGCTGCCAGCGCCGCGGCCGTGTCCTGGGCCCGCCGCAGCGGCGAGGCGTACAGAGAATCGAGGCCGGGATACCAGCCGGCCAGCGCCTCGACCTGGGCCCGTCCGTCGACGGTGAGATCCCCCTCACTGATGCCCTGCCAGAGGTCGGCGACGTTGGCGTCCGTCTGGCCATGTCGGATCAGCGTTAGCAGCGTGTCACCCTCGTCGTGTCGCTCCTGCGTCCACCGGTTGACAGGCCCGAGATGGGTGGCGTCGTTGTAGCTGATCAGCATCGGGCCGGCGTCATAGATGCGAATGTGCGTCAGCGATGTGTTCTCCAGCGGGCCAAGACCGGGGCGGAAACCCGGCGGCCGGCCCAGAACGTGCCGGGCCAGCGAGGCGATCACGCCACCGTGGGCGACGACCAGAACCCGTGACTCGGCATCGAGACGGGCAGCCAGCTTGTCGAACGCCTCGATGACCCGCTGATCGAATTCGAACAGGCTCTCGCCGCCCCCCAGTTTGACGTCGAGCCCTTTTCGCACCGCGGCGAGCGCATCGGGATCTTCGGCGGCTACGTCTTCGCGGCTTCGGCCCTCCCAGGTCCCGATGTTGAGCTCCCGCCACGCCGGATCGATTTCAGGATCGAAGCCGGCGATGCGGGCCGTGTCGGCCGCCCGCTGCAGGTCGGAGGCCACGACCAGGTCATAGCGGCGGTTTTCCAGCCGATAGGCCAGCGCCTCGGCCTGAATTCGTCCCTCGGCAGACAGCGGCGAGTCCCCCTGCCCCTGCCACAGCCCGGTGCGGTTCGACTCGGACTGTCCATGCCGTACAACCGTGATTTCCACCACGTCAGTCTCGCGCGGACCGCACCGCTAGTCCTCAAACCACCAACGCACGCGGCGAGCGCTTCACGGAGATGTGATCTGCCAACCGGATCGCAAGGGCAAGGATGGTGAGTGTGGGATTAGCCGCACCGGACGTCGGGAACACGGAGCTGCCTGCCACATAAAGCCCAGGAACTGTATGAACTTGGCAATCGGCATCCACGACCCCGTGTCGCGGATCGGTCGCCATGCGGGTGGTCCCCATGTGGTGCGACCCCTCATGCTTGAGGTTCAACAGGAAGTCGGGCGCCACCTCGAGGTCGGGGACAACCGTGGGATCCATCTGCGCGATGCCTTCCTTCAAAAGCCGGACATAGCTCCGCACGTAGGCCGTGAAGTCATCCGACACCCGCCATTTGACTTCCGTGATCGGCCTGCCAAGGCGATCGGTCGAGCGAGAGAGGGACAAACGGCTTTCCGGGTTCGGTAGAGGCTCCGGGTAGAGCTCGACCACGAAGTCCCGCCAAACTCGGGCCCTGGCCCGCAAGGCGAGAAGCTCGGCCGCCTCGCCGAGCCCTCCGAAGGCGGCACGGGCGGTCTGAGCCGGGGGGACGCGACCCGAACGGATCGCTCTTTTGGTGGCGAGCAAGGCTTTGAAGCCTGGGGACTGCTCCCGTTGAGGCCGGGCGTATCGGGGTGGCCACAGCTCGTATGCGAAAGTCCCTCCGT
>JABDLU010000110.1 GCA_013002865.1 Acidimicrobiia bacterium | reverse complement strand
GGTTTGATCTCTGGCTGGCAACGTGCAACTTAAAACTGGCAACTTCTTCCCGACGCCCGACGCCCGACGCCCGACGCCCGATGCCCGATGCCTTATGCCACTGATTGCGGATTGCGGATTGCTGATTGCGGATTGCTGATAGCCACCGACCACTGACCACTGACCATCCCCCGCTACACTCCCACCCATCACACACGCCTTGCCGCCGGCGATCCGTGGTCGGAGCTTGCTCCGGGGTCGTTGTTGGGCGGGCGGAGGAAACAACCACACCAAGGAGAACCAGCTGTGTCCACCGTGACCATGAAGCAGCTGCTGGAAGCAGGTGTCCACTTCGGACACCAGACCCGGCGCTGGAATCCCAAGATGAGCCCGTACCTCTTCGGAGAGCGCAACGGGATCCACATCGTCGATCTGCGACAGACCCTGACCCAGTTGCAGGACGCCTACAAATTCCTCGAGGACATCGTCGCCCGCGGTGGAACCGTGTTGTTCGTCGGGACCAAGAAACAAGCCCAGCACATCATGGCGGGAGCGGCGGAAGAGGCCGGCATGCCCTACATCACCAACCGGTGGCTCGGGGGAATGCTTACCAACTTCAAGACCAGCCACAAGCGGATTCTCTATATGAAGGAGCTCGAGCGCATGGACGACTCGGGCGAGATGGACGCGCTGCCCAAGAAGGAGCGCATCCGCCTGCGACGGGAGAAGGCCAAGCTGGTCAACAACCTGGGAGGGGTGCGGGACCTGAACCGGCCGCCAGATGCACTGTTCATTATCGACATCCTCACCGAGCACATCGCGGTGAAAGAAGCGACCCGTCTGGGGATCCCCATCGTCGCCCTGGTCGACACCAACTGCGACCCCGATCCCATCGACATCGTCATTCCAGGCAACGACGACGCCATTCGCTCTGCCCAGCTCTTCGCCGACTCCCTGGCCCAGGCGTGCATCGCCGGCCGCGCCCGGTTCGAGTCGAAGGCCCAGGCGGCAGCCGAAGGCGACGACACGCCCGAGCCCGCCGAGGAAGCACCCGCCGCAGAGGCAGCTCCCGCGTCGCCCCCGCCGGCTGCTCCCGCCGAGCCCGACTCACCGGCTCCTTCAGATGCTGCAGCAGAGACCGCGGCGCCGCCGCCCGCCCAGGCAGCCGAGCCAGCAGAAGCGGCCACCGCCCCGGAGGCTCCACCCGCAAGTTCTGAGACCCCGGCCGCGACCGGGGAGTCCGTTGAGAAGGAGACCGTTGGTGACTGAGGTCAGCGCAAAGGAAGTATCAGATCTCCGTAAGGAGACCGGCGCCGGAATGATGGATGTCAAAAAGGCGCTCATCGAAGCGGGAGGCGACCGGGACAAGGCCAAAGAGATCCTCATGGTCAAGGGACTGGCTGCCGCCAAGAAACGGGAAGGTCGCGAGACGCAAACCGGAACCATCGGCCACTACCTGCATTATCAAACCGAGCGCCCCGTCGTCGGGTGCCTGGTCGAGCTCCGCTGTGAGACGGACTTCGTTGCCAAAGGAGATGAGTTCCAGGCGGCTGCCCGCGACCTCGCCATGCACCTGGCCGCTGCCCGGCCCCGCTACGTTCGCCGGGAGGATGTCCCCGACGACGCCATCGAAGAGGCGAAGCGTCTCTTCGCCGCCCAGGCCATCGAAGCCGGCAAGCCACCCGAGGTTGCCGAAAAGATGGTCGACGGAAAGATGGGCGGGTTCTACAAAGACACGGTGCTCCTGGAGCAGCAATTCGTGAATCCGGAGAAGTTCGACGGTACGGTGGAGGCGATGCTCGAGGCACTGACGGCCCGGCTCGGGGAGAAAGTCACCGTCGGTTCGATAGCTCGGGTGGCGCTGGGAGAGGAATAATTGGCGGATTCGGCACCACGAAGGGTCGTACTCAAACTCTCGGGCGAAGCATTCGCCGATCCCACGCTCAATTACGGCATCGACCGTAAGACCATCGACCGGGTCGCATCCGAGCTCGCTGAGGTACATGCCGAGGGGTATCAGGTGGCTGTCGTTGTGGGTGGCGGCAACATCTTCCGCGGGGTCAGTTCAGCAGCAGAGGGAATGGACCGGGCATCGGCGGACTACATGGGCATGCTGGCAACGGTCATCAACGCCCTGGCCCTTCGGGAGGGCTTCGACCGGCAGGGGATTCCCAGCCGGGTTCAGACGGCCATCACCATCCAACAGGTGGCCGAGCCCTATATCCGATTGCGGGCTATCCGCCACCTCGAGAAAGGCCGCATGGTGATTCTCGCCGCCGGCACCGGCAACCCCTTCTTCACTACCGACACGACGGCGGCGCTCCGGGCGGCCGAAATTGGGGCCGGCATTGTCTTGAAGGCGACCAAAGTCGACGGCGTGTACGACGACGATCCGGTGACTAACCCGGACGCCAAGCTGCTGACTGACGTCACCTACCTGGATGTGATAGCCAAAGGCCTCAACGTGATGGACTCAACCGCCATAACGATGTGCATGGACAACAAGCTCCCCATCCGAGTGTTTAACCTCAGTACTCCGGGGAACATCCCGCGGGCGGTACGAGGCGAGCCAATAGGGACATTGGTGCGATGATCGATGAGATCCTGGAAGACGCGAAAGACCGGATGGAGAAGGCCGTCGAGCACGTGCAGAACGAGTTCGGCACCGTACGAACCGGTCGAGCCAACCCGAGCATCCTGCATCGGGTGACGGTCGACTACTACGGCAGCCCCACTCCGCTCCAGCAACTGGCCTCGTTCGCGGTCCCCGAGCCAACCACCCTGGTCGTTTCGCCATTCGACCCCGGAGCACTCGGCGAGATCGAGCGAGCCATCACCGCGTCCGGGTTGGGGCTGAACCCCGCAAACGATGGGACCGTGATCCGTTTGACCTTCCCCCCACTGACTGAAGAGCGGCGCAAAGAGCTCGTCAAGGTGGTCAACCATATGGCAGAAGAGGGGAAGGTGGCCATTCGCAACATCCGCCGACCCCACAAGGACGATCTGGAGGCGCTCAAGGGAGAGTTGTCCGAGGACGACATCCGCCGCGCAGAGAAAGAGCTGCAGAATCTGACGGATACCCACGTCGACCGGATCGATGAGCTTTTCGAGCACAAGCAGGCCGAGTTGCTCGAGGTGTGAGGGCGGACCGTTGACAACCAACAAGGGCGGAGGAACACATCCCGGGGACCCGTGGTCACCCGATTGGCAGCCCGCGACTCCCGAGGAGACGCCCGAAGATGAATGGCCGTACGACGAGAGCCTGACGCTGTCCGATGCCGAGTTGGAAATCGCCGGCCTCGAAGAGGACGACGAGCCGGAAGCGGACGAGGGTGCCGCTGAGGAGCCCGAGGCAGAGGCGGATCTCGAACCAGCCGCGGGAGCCGAGCCTGAGACCACTGAGGAGTCGGAGCCGGAGGCAGAGGCGGATGTCGAACCGGCCGCGGCTGCCGAGCCTGAGACTACTGAGGAGCCTGAGTCGGATGTTGAACCGGCCGCGGCTGCCGAGCCTGAGACCACTGAAGAGCCTGAGCCCACGGCGGATGCTGATGGTGAGGCTGCGGTTGATGCCGCCGGCGACGGTGACGTGGATGAGGTCGCCCAACTCGATGAAGCTGCGATGGCCGATGAGCTCGCGACCGATGAGGTACCCGCCCCTGAGCTCGAGGCCGACGAGCCCGCCACCGACGAGCTTGCGACCGAGGTTGTCGAAGCCGACACGGAGCCACCTGCCGTCGACGTTGAGTCCGACACCGCCACTCCTGAGGATGTCGTCGAGGCAGATGCCGCCGGGGTGGATGCCGTGGACGCTGCCGAAGTCGACGCGGTCGTCCCGGACCAATCGGAGGTCGAGGCCGAAGCCCTGGAGACCGAAGCTGCCGAGACCGCGGCCGGGGTGGCGGATGCCGAGGTTGCTGAGGAAGCGCTCGAGGTCGAGACGGCGGAGTCTGATGCCGAGCTGGTCGACGAGGTCATCGAGGTAGTCGGCGTTACCGAGCCCGATGAGGTCGAAGCGGAATTGCTGGAAGGCGAGCTGATTGAGGCGGAAGTCGTTGAGGCCCCCGAGATCGACGAGGGTGACGTCGAAATCGTCGATGCCGACATCGTGGCCGTCGACGACCTGGACGTCGTTCCGGAAGCCGACGCAGACCAAACGGGCAGCGCCGAGACCGCCGCACCTCTGGAAGAGATCTCGCAGACTGATGATCTCGATCAGGTCGCCGAGTTCGAGGTGATCCGTCCGTCTGAGGCGACCCCACTGCATGCCGTCGATGATGACGACCTCGTTACGCCGCCCGTCGAAGAGATATCCGTCGAAGATCTCCAGGCCGAGCCGGAGTGGCTGGAAGCCGTCGAGGAGATGACCCTCGACGACATCGCCGACGCGTCTAAATCGCCGGGCGATGAGCGGACGGTTGCCGAGATAGACGCCGGCGAGGACGGAGCGGGCCCCACCCACGGTGTGGACTCTGCAAGCGATGCGATCGATGCCGCCGCCGAAGAGCCTCCTGCCGACGAAACCCCTGCCGTCGCATCGGAGCCCGACGAGGTCGCACCAGCCGACCAACCCGCCGTGGTCATCGAGGACGCTACGTTCGAAGTCGTCGACATCGACGATGCCGACCTCCGGGCAGACACCGCCGAGCACTTCTTTGAAGCGCTGAACTTCGAGGCCGACGGGATAGACCCGGATGCCGTCACGGCGGAAGTGCCGATCGCAACCGAACCCGAGCCCGGGCCGGTCGAAGCGGCCGACGAGTTCGAGTACGACATCCCCGTCGAGTACGACGAGGTCGCCGCCGACGTCGATGCAAACCAGCAAGCACTGGCGGCGTTCATGGCCCCCGCCCAGACGACCGCCGACGAGTTTCCCGAGGCCCCGCTCGCCGAAGAAAGCGACCGACCCGATGAAGCGCCGCCCCGGGATGTGCCAGCCGACCAGCTTCAGATCCTCCCCGACCTGGAACCCGCCGATCACGCCGAGGCCCGGGAACAGCCCGCCCCGGCCGTCACCGACGCAGCGCCGGACGAGCCCCAGCCGGCCACCCCCGAAGAGGAGCTCATCGCGTCTCTGACAGGCGATCTGACAATACCCGACTTTGAATCGTTCGTGGAGGAAGACTTCTCGAAAGAGTTCGTGGCCGAGCCGACGCAGGAACACCGCGGCCTCGCCCAGACCATGGCCGACTCGGAGACCCCCGAGCTGTCGGCAGTCACCGCCACGATGCCGGGCGTCGACCATGGGCATGTCGGGTTCCAGGAGTTCGACGACGACCTCCATTTCGAAGACCCCGATGCTCCCGATGATGAGTCGGACGGCGGGGCGGAACTCGACGTGACACCCGCCGACGTTGGAGGCTCCGACCTCACCCTGCGGGTGGCGTCGGCTGTCGTCCTGGTCGCCCTCCTGGCCGGCACGCTGTGGGCCGGCGGGGTCACCTTCCTGATCTTCATTGCCATCGTGGCGATCGCAGCCCAGATCGAGTTCTACGCTGCTTTGCGGGAAGGCGGCTATCGCCCGCTGGTGCTATTCGGACTGCTCGGAGGGCTGGGGGCTCTCATCGGCACCTACGCCCAGAGCACCGACGTGCTCTCGCAGGGCCCCGTGGCCGTTCCGGCGGCGATCGGTCTCACGGTGGTGGCGACCTTCGCGTGGTATGGCTCACAGGAGAAGCCGCCACGAGACCCCTGGCGGAACGGAATGGTCACCGTGCTCGGCGTCGCCTGGATCCCCGCCACGCTGGCGTTTGTGCTGCCGATGGCCGAGGCGTCCCGGTCCGATCGGCTCCAGATCATCATCGTGCTCCTCATCGCCGTCGCCGGTTTTGATGTCGGGAGCTACTTCGTCGGGCGGGCACTCGGCAAGCGCAAGCTGTTCCCGGTCCTGTCACCCAATAAGACGGTCGAAGGGCTCGTTGGTGGGATCATCGCCACGCTGATCGTGGCCGTGTTCGGTGCCGCCATCGTCGAACTGTTCACCATCGGCGATGCCCTTGCGCTGGCCCTGGCCATCATCATCGCAGCACCGCTCGGCGATCTCGCTGAGTCGCTGATCAAGCGCTCACTCGGGATAAAAGACATGGGCCAGCTCATACCGGGCCACGGGGGAGTGCTCGACCGGATCGATTCCTACCTCTTCGCGGTTCCGGTCGCCTACCTCGTGCTGCGGTGGACCGGACTGCTGTAGACGGGCTGGTCGTCCTCGGCGTAACCGGGTCGATCGGACGCCAGGCCCTCGAAGTCGCCGACCGCCTCGGCATCACCGTATCGGCCATCGCCGCCCGGCGCGGATCGGACGAGTTACTCCAGATCGCCAAGCGGTACGGCACTGCCCGGGTGGTGGCGGCGGCACCTACCCCGGCCGAGCAAGCCGCCCTCTCAGAGCGCCTCGGTGACCGCGTCGGGTTCGGGCCGGAGGCGCTCGTCGAACTGGCCGTGGCAGCCGGCTCGACCGTCGTCAACGGCATCGTCGGTGCCGCCGGTCTCGAGGCGTCGGTGGCTGCGCTGGAAGCCGGCAACCGGTTGGCGCTAGCCAACAAGGAGAGCCTGGTGGCCGGCGGCCCCGTGATCGATCGGGCGCTGCGGGCCGGTGGCGGCGAGCTGCTCCCGGTCGACTCCGAGCATTCGGCGCTGCTGCAGTGCTTGACGGGCGAGGATGTGGATGCGGTCCGGCGGCTGATCCTGACCGCCTCGGGCGGGCCCTTTCGCGGACGGGATGCCGAATCGCTGGCAACGGTCACCGTCGCCGAAGCCCTCGACCATCCCACCTGGTCAATGGGCCCGCGGATTACCATCGACTCGGCGACGCTGATGAACAAGGCGTTCGAGGTGATCGAAGCCCACTACCTCTTCGGGCTGCCGTATGACCGCATCGATGTCGTTGTGCATCCCCAGAGCATCGTTCATTCCGTGGTCGAGTTCTTCGACGGGTCTCTCAAGGCCCATCTCGGGGAGCCCGATATGCGGGTACCCATTCAGTACGCCATTACCCACCCACACCGGCGGCCCGGCCCACTCGCTCCCTTCCCGCTGGCGGGGCAGACCCTCACCTTCGAGGAGCCCGATCGAGCGGCCTTTCCGCTGCTCGACCTGGGCTACGAAGCCGGTCGGCAGGGGGAGTCGGCGCCGGCGGTGCTGAACGCCGCCGACGAGATCGCCGTGCAGGCGTTTCTCGACGGCCGCATCGGATTCTCAGCCATACCCCGGGTGGTCGAGTCGACGCTCGAGCGGGTTGCGCTCAGGAAACTGGCCGGCGTGGCCGATGTTGTTGCCGTCGATGCGGAGGCACGGGCCGTCGCCACCGAGCTGGCCGGGACCTGCTAGTTCAGTGCAGTCGCTAGCTTGTCCGAACCCAAAGGATCTGAGTTGTCAGCCCTAGCCATTCTCCTCGGGCTTTTTGCCGCCATCTTCTTCCACGAGGCCGCTCACTTCGGAGCCGCCAAAGCTTTCGGCATGAAAGTCACCGAGTTCTTCGCCGGTTTTGGCCCCCGACTGTGGTCGTTCCGCCGCGGAGAGACCGAATACGGGATCAAGCTGTTTGTTCCGCTCGGCGGTTACGTGAAGATCACGGGAATGAGCCCGGTCGAAGAGATCGACCCGGCCGAAGAGCATCGCACCTACCGAGGCAGCCCGTTCTGGCAGAAGAGCGTGGTTGTGCTGGCCGGCGTTGCGGCCAACTTTCTGCTGGCGTTCCTCGTCTTCTATCTCGTCTTCACGGTGGTCGGCGTGCCCGAGAACGAGTCGCGGGTCGGCACCATCGTCGAGACGCTCGACGACGGGACACCAACGCCTGCCTCGATGACCGAGCTGCAGCCCGGCGACCTCATCGTGGCGGTCGACGGCAACCCGGTCGAGTTTTGGGGGGACTTGCTCGGAGAGCTACGCGACAAGGCCGGCGTCGAGCTGGAACTCGACGTGGTCCGGGACGGGGCCAGTTTCACGACGATCCTGGTGCCGGCCGAGCGTGACGGGCGGGGGTTCGTCGGCATCGGCATCCCTGATTCCGTCACCCGGCGGTATGGGCTGGTTGAAGGCATCGGCGAGACGGCCGGCATCTACTGGGATTCGATCGAGGCCTCGGTCCGGGCGGTCGGATCGCTGCTGTGGCCGCCCAACCTGCTCGACCTGTTCGGTGATGCCGTTGAGGGCAACGATCCGGGCACCGGCCGGCCGGTGACGGTCGTCGGCCTGGTTGGGGAGAGCGCCAACATCTTCGACGCTACCGGCTGGGCCGGCATCCTCAGTTTGATCGCAGGACTCAACATCATTGTTGCCCTGTTCAACGTGCTGCCCCTCTTCCCGCTCGACGGCGGGCATTTCGCCATTGCCGCCTACGAGAAGCTGCGCGGCAAGCCCGTGGACGTCGAGAAGCTGGTCCCGCTCGCCGTCGGCGTGATCATGTTCTTCGTGTCGATTTTCCTGCTCGGGCTGTGGTTCGACATCTTCGGCCCCGGCCTCGATTTCGGCTGAAACTGAGCCGAAACTGCACCCTGGATAGTGGAATCCCGGGTGCTATAGTCCGCGCCAGTTGAATTTGGACGCAGTGGGCGCCCGGCGCCCGCTTTTTTTGTAAGGGATCGACGTGGATCGGTTATGGGAAGCCATTGAATCGTTCCTCGCCGAGGAACAAGTGGAGCTGGACGACCTGGAGTTGTTCGGGAGAACCGTGCGCGTAACCGTAGATACCGAGGGCGGCATCGACCTCGATCACATCACCAATATCTCACGAGGGGTTTCCCGATTGCTGGACGAGAACGAAGAGCTCGTTCCTGAGTCGTACAACCTGGAAGTCACCTCGCCCGGCCTGGAACGCAAACTGCGCCGGCCCCGCCACTTCGAGAAGTCGGTCGGCCGAGCCGTCAAAGTCAAGACCACCGGCGGCCGCGCCCTGCAAGGTCCGCTGCTGGAGGTCGACGGCGACGGATTCGTGGTGAAAGATCAGGTGGGAGAAGAACGTGTCTCTTTTGCCGAGGTGGCCAAAGCGCGCACCGTGTTCGAGTACCCCGCCGCCGCCAAACCCGGGAAACGAGGTAGATGAGCCATGCATTTTGAGATGATGGAAGCGCTCGAGCATTTGGAAAGAGAGCGCGGCATTCCCGTCGAGACGATCCTCGATGCGCTCGCCAACGCCCTCGTATCGGCCTACAAACGCAGTCCGGGCGCCGCCGAGGAGGCTCGCGTGACCATCGATCCGGATACCGGTGAGATGCTCGTGTATGCCCAGGAGTTGGACGAGGACGGCAACGTGGTCCGGGAGTGGGAAGACACCCCCGATGACTTCGGACGCATCGCCGCCCAGACCGCCAAACAGGTGATCCAGCAGCGCCTGCGCGACGCCAAGCGGGAGCAGGTCTACGACCGCTATCAGGGCCGGCAAGGCGACCTGGTTACCGGCATCGTCCAGCAGGTCGACCACCGCTACGCCATGCTCGACCTCGGTGACGCCGAGGCGATCATGCCATCTTCGGAGCGCATCCCGTACGAGCGACTCGATCGCGGAGCACGGGTGAAGGCCCTCGTGCTGGAAGTGCGAGAAGAGGGCAAGGGTGCGCCCATCGTCGTCTCCCGCAGTCATCCCGATTTCATCAAGGCCTTGTTCGAGTTGGAGGTCCCTGAGCTGCTCGAAGGGGTCGTCGAGATCCGGGCGATCGCTCGCGAGCCCGGTCATCGGACCAAGCTGGCCGTGTTCTCGAACGACCCGTCGGTCGATCCGGTCGGCGCCTGTGTGGGAGCCCGGGGGTCCCGGGTGCGCCAGGTGGTCAATGAGCTCCGTGGGGAGAAAGTCGACCTCGTCCAGTACCGCGACGATCAGAAGCAGTTCATCGCCGAAGCCCTCAGCCCGGTCCGTGGCGTCCGCGAGGTGAGGATCGAGGAGGAAGAGAAGGAAGCGATCGTCATCGTTCCGGACGGCCAGCTTTCACTCGCCATCGGCAAGGAAGGCCAGAACGCTCGCCTGGCGGCCCGCCTCACCGGATATCGGATCGATATCCGACCGGAGAGCAACCCTGAAGGCCTGCCCCTCGAGGAGCCCGAAGAGGACGAATCCGCTCCGGCGGCTGCGCCCGCCGAGGCTGCGCCCGCCGCCGACGAGACTCCCTCTGCTGAGGAGGCCCAGGCTGTTGAGGAGGCCCAGGCTGTTGAGGAGGCCTCGGCTGTTGAGGAGGCCTCGGCTGTTGAGGAGGCCTCGGCTGTTGAGGAGGCCTCGGCTGTTGAGGAGGCGCCGGCTGTTGAGGAGGCGCCGGCTGTTGAGGAGGCGCCGGCTGTTGAGGAGGCCACCACCAGCGAGGACAGTGGAGAGGCCGCTGCAGCCGAGACGGCCGAAGTTGCCGACGAGACATCATCCGACGAAGCTGACACCGACGCAACGAAGGCTGAGGGGGTCCGTGAGTAAGACACGGATTTACGAGATTGCACGGGAATT
>JABDLU010000073.1 GCA_013002865.1 Acidimicrobiia bacterium | reverse complement strand
TGTCTGGCATGACGTTGGCTGCGATCTTGAGTTTCTCGAAGGCGTCGGCGTCACCGTCGACGACGGCGTCGATGGCGGCGAAGACGGTCATGACGTGGGGCTGGAGCTCCTCGATGACGGCTTCTTTGGGCAGGTTGGGGTTGGCGGACTCGATGAAGGCACCGAAGTCTTCCCGATACTGGGACAACCCTTCCCTGGCGGCGTCCTGTCCGGCCTGGTCACCCGCGGCGCGGGCGCCGGTGTAGTCGACGAAGAAGCCGATGTGGGTGCGCCACAGTTCGAGGAAGGCCTCACCGGCGGCGTCGCCGTAGACCGATCCGATCGATGCGGCCAGGTCCTGAGAGTTCAGGTCGAGAGCACCGGCGGCGGCATCGAAAGCCTCAGGCTGATTGACCGCCGTATACACCGCGATCCCGGCCAGGTACACATGCTCCTGCAACTGCGCCGTCAACAACGACCGCAGGGCTGCTGCGCCGCTCTCGGTGGCGTCGGTGCCGGTGAGCACCATATCCATCATGTCGTCGGTCGACTCAGGAACCGTGGTGGTCGTGGTCGGTTGGGGTGGGACAGTGGTCGTGGTATCAGATCCGGTGTCGTCGGAGCCGCACGCGGCAGCTACGACGGACACCGCCAATCCAACCGCGACCAGTCGTTTCCTCAGTTTCATGGGCAACCATCTCCTTTTGGGTGTGTGTTTGTGGTTACACCCCGGGTTCGAACCCAGCGGCCGATCGGTTTGGTCGCAATGTGTAGATCTGCGGAATAGCGTTGCAGGACGTTAAATGACGCTATTGATGGTTGTGTGGATACCTGGTAGCCTGTGCCAGCGCTGGAAGAGGGGTCGGAACGATGTCCGGTACCGGGCGGACCGTTATTGCACTCGGGCTGGTTGGGGCGATGCTCGTCGCTCTCGCAGTGGTGGTGCTGTCCGGGGGTGGGGACGACGATCCGGTCGCCACGTTGCCTTCGACAACGTCAGCGGCCACCAGCACCTCACTGTCGACCTCGACGACGGTGCCCCCGTCCACCACGACCACCACCCTCGACGCCGCCGCCCGCCTCGCCGAAGTGGAGCAGATCCTCGAGGACTTGGAGATCCGGTGGTACGACGCTGTCTTCCGAAAGGACGAGGACGCGCTTTCGGACATCGTCGCGGTTCAGCCCCTCTATGACGCAGCAATCGCAGCGATGGGCTCGGTGGTATTTCTTGCGCCCCCGTCGGAGGAGACCGTTGAGGTCAGCGTGTACACCGTTCTCCTGGACAGACCTGATTGTCTGGTCGTGCACTACCAGCGAGACTTGAGGCCCGTTCTTGGCGATGAGAGCCTCCGAGATCTCGTGCAAGTGCTGTGGCCCGTTGAGTCGGGCAGTTCCATGTACCGACTGGCGCGGACGTGGTCGAGTCCGACCGATCTATGGCAAGACGACTGCGACCTCATGGATAGAACGGACATTCCGTGGAACGGCTAATCGGCCTCGTTGCGTTTACCGTCGTTTTCGCTCTCTCCGCAGGACCCGCCTATGCGGAGGAGGCGACTGATTGCTGGAGTGAGACCCAATTGGTCGACGCGCGGCCGGTAAGAGTCACCGTCTGTTTGTTGGAGGGCGGCGACCTTCAGGTGTTCACATCGTCGTCTGATGTTCCGCGCATGATCGACATCAACCTCGGCTATGACGCGCTTGGAACCGAGTGCTGGTGGAGCACGGCCTACGAGACGCCGTGGGTGAAGCTCGGCGTAGATAGTGAGGGAGTTGCGCATGTGGGCTACCGGCCGGAGGGAGCCCCGGAGACGGTGATCGATGCATTCATTCCCGGCTGCACGTCGCAGCCCACAGATGTGGAGAGCTTCCTCGAGTCGGCGTGGGAGTTGGCGAATCGGCACGTGCACGAGCGGCCGGACCCATCATTCAATCCCGACATCGGCATCACGGGGTTGGAGACCTTCCTCGAGGTGGCGATCCCTGATCCGGTTGCCGACTCGCTGGTCTCTCCCCTCGGAACCACGGTCGAGGTCGAAATCAAGGTGGCCCGGCTCACCGTCGACTGGGGTGATGGATCCACCGAGGCCCTGACCGAATCGTCGTTCCCGTACCTGACCGGATACCCCGACGGTGTTGGCCGCCATGTATACGAGACCAAGACGTGTGCGGTACCGGGTGGGCCGCGCTGTCATCCGACGCTGAGCGAGTACGAGATCACCGTCGAGTTCGAGTGGTTCGTCCGGTGGCGGGTCGATACCGGGCCGTGGAGCACCATCGCCGTCCCCGCCACCGCCGGTACCGTCGGGTACGACGTCGACGAAATCGTCACCCGCTCCGTCATCACCCCGTAGCCATTTTGTCAGTCCCCCGCGCCGAGGGCTGGTAGGGGGTAATTCGGTGGACGGGCGAATCCTCGGCCCGGCGTCCGCCCCTACACGACCACCGAGAGGGCGAGGGCACCGATCGACAGCGCGGCCCCACCCCGGACCAGCACGGTCGGCGTAAAGGGGTCGGGGAGCCGGACTGCAGTGAATGGGTCCATGGTGGCGATGCCGCCGACGATGACACCGGCCAACCCCAGTAGCAGCAGCCCGGCCACAATCACGATCGGAGCCCACACCAGCAGCGCGGTTGCCAGCACGACGCCACCAATCGCGGCTATCCACGATCGCGGCACGGTCCGCAGGCGCACTGAGGTCCGGCGGGCGGCGGGCCGCCGCTTCGAGTCCTCCGGGGTAGAACCCAGGAATGAGCCATCGCCGGGGCGGGTGACCCTCGGCCCGATCGCTTCGGCGAACCGCTTGGGATCGGCGACCGACACGATGAGCTCTTCCCCTTCGGCCCGGACGTGGCAGCCGTCGGGGCGCAGCGCCGATGTGATCTCGTCCAGCTCCCAGTTTCCGATCTCATGCAGGCGGGTAGCGACCTTGAGGTGCCGGTCGCTGACCAGCATCACCGCGTGCAGTGCCTCGGTGTCCCCGGCGAGGCGAACCGTTCCCTCGAACTGCTCCATGCCATCCTTATCGGAGCATTCGCAAAAAAACCGCCGGGATTTCCCGGCCGGTGGGCTACTGTTTCGGCGCTCTCAGTCGGCTCGAGGAGCAACCTGATGGGAATCACCTGTGGCATCGTCGGTCTGCCCAATGTGGGCAAGTCCACGCTGTTCAACGCGCTCACCGAAGCCGGGATAGCCGCCGAGAACTACCCCTTCACCACCATCGAGCCCAACCTGGGCGTCGCTCAGGTGCCCGATCTGCGGCTCCAGGCAATCGCCGACATCGTCCGGCCCGGCGAGATAGTCCCGACCGCCATCGAGTTTGTCGACATAGCCGGGCTCGTTGAGGGAGCGTCGAAGGGGGAGGGACTGGGGAACAAGTTCTTGTCCCACATCCGGGAGACGACCGCCATCGTCCATGTGGTTCGCTGCTTCGAGGACGACGACGTCGTGCATGTCGAGGGCAGTATCGATCCGATACGAGACATCGAAACCATCAACATGGAGCTGGTTCTGGCCGACCTGGGCAGCGTGGAGCGGGCGCTCGATCGATTCGGGCGCAAGGCCAAGGCCGGCGACAAGAGCGCCGCGGCGGCGACATCGGTGCTGGAGCGTCTTCAGGCCCACCTCGATGAAGGAAAGCCCGCCCGCACTCTCCAGCTCACCCACGACGAGCGCCGGGTGGTACGGGAGCTGTTTCTCCTCACAATGAAACCAGTCGAGTACGTGGCCAACGTCGACGAAGCCGGCGCCGAGGGCAACAAGTACGTCGATCTGGTCCGGGACTATGCCGCCGCCCAGCACGCAACCGTCGTGGTGATTTGCGCGGCCGTGGAAGGCGAGATCGCCGGCCTCGACCCGGCCGACCGCGCCGAGTTCCTCGCCGAGCTGGGCCAGACCGAGCCCGGGTTGAACCGGGTCATCCGGGCCGGGTACGAGCTGCTCGGGCTCAACACCTTCTTCACCAGTGGTGAGAAACAGGTTCGGGCCTGGCCGTTTCGGCACGGGCAGACCGCCGCCCAGGCGGCCGGCTCGATTCACACCGACTTCGAGACCGGGTTCATCCGGGCCGAGGTGATCGGCTACGACGATTTCATTGCCTGCGGCGGGGAGCAAGGCGCCAAGGAAGCCGGCAAATGGCGGCTGGAAGGCAAGGACTACCTCGTGCAGGAAGGCGACATCATCCACTTCCGCTTCAACGTCTAGGGCCGCCCGCCGATCCATGCAGGCGGGCACCCGGCGACCACCCTCCGTGTGGTCCATGGAAGGCTCGCACCTATCTAGATACAAAGGACTATTTACTAATAGCACTCAAACGACCACTATGGGTGGTCGAATCATCATGCATGGACAGACCACCCCGTCACCGGCCGCAAACCCGGCCGCTCAGCCGCACGCAGCGGATCGCCGAGTTGGCCCGCGATATCAAAGCCGGCACCTACTACATCCCCGCCGAATGGGTGGCAGAGTCCATCTTGAGCTGGCGAGGCCGGGCCGGGCGACGCAACTGAACGCCCAGTCCCAACTACGCTGATCGACCGATGATCCAGTTCATACGCGGTTTTCTGATGGGTTCGGCCGACGTGGTGCCCGGCGTGTCCGGAGGCACCGTTGCCCTCATCGTTGGGATCTATCCCCGCTTGATCGCAAACGTACGCACGGGTGCCCGCGCCCTGGCCGCATTCGTCCGACTCCGGTTCGGCGCCGGGGTAGAGCGGCTGCGGGAGGTGGAATGGGGCTTCTTGCTGCCACTGCTGGCCGGCATCGTGGTTGCGTTGGTTTCGCTTGCCCGGATCATCGAGCACCTGCTCGAGGACAACCCGGTCGAAATGTCGGCGTTCTTTTTTGGGCTGGTCTTTGCGTCGGTGTTCGTGGCCTGGGGCATGGTGTCCGACTGGACCCGGCCGCGGCTCGCCGTCTTCGTGGTGGTCGCAATCGCTGCGTTCTTCCTGCTGGGACTGCGATCCGGGGAAGCGGAAAGCCCGGCGACCTGGATTTTTTTCGTGGCGGGCGGCATCGCCATCTGCGCCATGATCCTTCCGGGTGTCTCGGGGTCCTTCCTCCTGCTCATGATGGGCATGTATGAAGCGGTGATCGGCGCGGTCAACGACCGTGATCTGCTGGTGCTGGCTGTGTTCCTCGTCGGGGCCGTGATCGGCCTCGCCCTCTTCTCGTCGGCGCTGAACTGGGCGCTCGACACCCGGCACGACCTGGTGATGGCGGCGATCACCGGCCTGCTGCTTGGATCGCTGCGGGTGCTGTGGCCCTGGCCGAATGGCATCGATGGGCCAGAGCTCTCTGGACCCGTGGCCGATGAGTTCGCGGCCCCCTTCTTGCTGGCGGTTGTCGGAGCCGGGATCGTCTTTCTCATTGCCCGGCTCGGTGCCCGGGAACGAGTTCCCTCCGTCTGATGCGGGCCGTGGTCCAGCGGGTGACCACCGCCTCGGTGAGCACCACCGACGGCGTGGCCGGTTCCATCGGAGCGGGACTGGCCGTCCTTGTCGGCGCATCCGATCAGGACGACGAGTCGGACGCGATCGCGGTGGCCGACAAGCTCGTCGGGCTGCGGATCTTCGCCGACGAAGCGGGCAAGATGAACCGTTCGGTCGCCGACGTCGGCGGGGCGGTGCTCATCGTCAGCCAGTTCACATTGTTGGCGGACATTCGAAAAGGCCGGCGCCCCTCGTTTGTGCATGCCGCCGAGCCGGCTGTGGCCGATGCTCTTGTTCAGGCCGTCGTCGACCGGGTGGCCGGTCACGGAGTGCAGGTCGAGACCGGCGAGTTCGGGGCGCATATGGTGGTCGACATCGTCAACGACGGTCCGGTCACCATCGTGATTGACACCTTCGACGGCCGGGTGCAGTAGGTCGTCAGTCGGCCGGGTTGGCGACGAAATCGATCAGCTGCTCGACGGCCGTGATGAGCGGAGTCTCGACATCGAGATAGCTCGATACCGACCGGAGCACCTCGCCCCAGAAGCGCCCGCTCGTCTCCTCGAAGCCGAGGGCCGCCACGACCCCTTCTTTCCACGGCGTCGGGCGGGCCACCGACGGCCACGCTTCGATTCCGATCACCTCCGGCTTGATCGCCTGCCAGATATCGACGTACGGGTGCCCGGTGATCAGCACATGGCGGCTGTCGACCTCCGCTGCGATGCGCCACTCCTTGGTGCCCTCGACGAGGTGGTCGAGCAGGACGCCGAGACGGCGGTCGGGTGACGGACCGAAGCCGTCGACCCGGGCGGGCAAGTCGTCGGCTCCATGCAGCGGCTCGACGACAATGCCTTCCGCCCGCAGGTCGTCTCCCCAGATCTTCTCGATCAACTCGGCGTCGTGGAATCCCTCAACCCAGATTCGGCTTGCCTGCGCAACCTGGGCCCGCTGCAGACCGGAGTCGAAGGAGCCCGAGGCCGTGACCCGGCGGGCATGGGGCGCCTGCGGCTGGGGCCGACGCAGTGCCACCGCGCGGCCGTCGTGGCTGAACTGACCGTCGCCCGGTGTGAACTCGTGGCGACGCCCGGCCGGGTCGCGGAGCACCAGCCGGGCTCCCGGGCTGAAGGCGACGACCTCGCCGGTGATGTTGGTGGCACGGTGGGTGAGCAGCGTTCCGATGGCCGCCTCGATCTCGGGCAGGACGGCGGCCTGCCGGTCGAAGGCAATGACATCGGAAGCGGCCCACCGCGGCGAATCTGACACGGCGCACGAGCGTACCGGCCGGTTGTCGGTCGGCGGAGCATTTCGGCCGGAGCCGGGGCTACCGTGGCGCCATGCTGACCGCGCTCACCCGCCCGACCGGCCCCGAGCTGAGCGACTGCGAGTTGACCTACCTGGAACAGCAGCCGATCGACGTCGACCGCGCCATCGATCAGCACCGTGCGTACGTCGACACACTCCGGTTGCTGGGTGTGGCGGTAGTCGAGCTGCCTCGCCTTCCCCAGCAACCCGACGCTGTGTTCGTAGAGGACACGGCGGTCGTGCTTCCCGAGGTGGCGGTCCTGTTGCGCCCCGGGGCCGAGTCACGACTCGGCGAGGTCGCCTCGGTTGGTGAGATCCTGGGTGGGTACCGGAAGACTGTTCACATGGAAGCTCCGGCGACCCTCGATGGAGGAGACGTCCTTGTGCTCGGAAACCGCATCCTGGTGGGAATCACCACCCGGTCGACGGTGCGGGGCCTCGACACCCTGGCGGCGCTGCTTCGGCCCTTCGACTACTCGGTGGAACCGGTCCGGGTCACCGGCTTTCTACATCTGAAGTCGGCTGCCACGGCCGTCGACGAGGAGACGTTGATTGTCAACCCGATCGGTGTCGACCTCAGCCATCTCGGTCTCGAGCTGTTGGAAGTGCCCCCGGATGAGCCGCAGGGCGCCAACGTTGTCCGGGTCGGATCGCATCTTCTCGCCGACGCCACCGCGCCCCGAACCCTCGAGCTGCTCCGGACACACGGGGCCGATGTGGTCGGGCTCGAGGCAGGCGAGTTCGCCAAGGCCGAGGGTGCCATCAGCTGCAAGGGTCTGATCTTCGAGGCCTGACGTTCAGGCCGGGTTGGCGGCGAGCCAGGCTTTGCCGGGTACGCAGAAGCGTGTGAAGTCGCAGTGGTGACACGCCGGCGACGGGGTGGCCGCGTACTGCTCGTCGGCGATCCCGGTGAGCACCGTCCCGATGGCGTCGCGCGCCTCGGTGAGCCATTCGGCATCCACGGTCTCGGTGACTTCTTCGAGGCCGTCCCCGAAGTAGGCGAAGGTGACGGCCAGCGCGTCGGGGGTCTCGCTTCCGAGGGCGCCCTCATCGATCGCCACCGCATAGGCCTGGAGCTGAACCCGCCGCGCCGGGTCCACCCGGTGTCTCCCGGATTTGAAGTCGACGACCTCCCAGGTCCCGTCGGTGTCGTAGACGGCATCGATCCGCCCGCTGATCCGAGTGTCTCCGGTGGTCAAACGAAACGGAACCTCGACCCAGCGCGGCTTGGCCTGGCCAAACCGGGAGGCCTGGAACGTGGTGTAGGCGTCGGGACGGGGCTCGGCCTCATCGGGTGCGAAGTCGTAGGTGTCCGGCTCGGCGAGCTCGAGAGGAACCACCCCGCGGTTGTGAAGCTCGATCTTGCGGTGGAGCTCGATGCCCCTGCGCAGCCACGGAGCCGGGCGGCGCGGCAGCCGGTCGACCGCGGACCAGAAGAAGCGCTGCGGGCAGGTGGCATAGGTCACCAGCCCGGAAACCGAAGTGGCTCCTGGACCGTCGGGCTCGAGGGCGATCGGATCGGGCAGCTGATCCAGCCGGAGTGACAACTGATTCACATCGTCATCGTACGCAGCCGCTGATTCTGCCCGGTCCCGCGACCACTGCGGGTCGGCCACGGCACGGCGCAGGGCGTCGCCCCAGCCGTCATCGAACAGGGGATCCGGAGCTACGTCGTCTGAAGATGAGTGGTGCGTCTCGGGCCGCTCGCCCGGATCGTCACAGGTGGCATGAACCGTCGCGTCCGGCTGATCGGTGATGAGCTCGTGCAGCTCACTGGGGCCCTTGGCCCGCTTGCCGCCATACCAGTGAGCTCCGGTAACAATCAGTCGATCCTTGGCCCGGGTGGCCGCAACGTAGGCGGTGCGCCATTCCTGATCCCAGTGACGTGGCCGGAGAGCTTCCTTGCGGGCCTTGTCATCGTCGGGATCGAGCCGGGGGAGCGCGCTCGCGTCGAGCCGGTCTTCGAAGGGGAGTGACGACGGGCGCGAGAACGGATCGTCGTAGGCCCGGGGACCAGATGGGAACGTTCCCTGGACGGCGGCCGGGAGGATGACGAGCCCCCACTCCAAGCCCTTGGCTCGATGGGCGGTGATGAGGGTCACCGCATCGGCCCTGGCAACCCGGGCAAGATCGAGCTCCTCGGGGGCCGACTCCTCTTGCAGCGTTGACAAATACCCGAGGAACGCCGTGAGCGAGGGCCGACCCTCGAGGGGGCTCCACGACTCGGCGAGGTCGAGGAAGCGGTACAGATTGAGCCGCGCCGACCGGGCAGCCGATTCGCTGAGCGCTTCGACCTCGATCCAGGCACCAAGGCCGGCCAGCGTCCGGCGGCACAGTTCGACCAGTGTCACCCCCTGGGCGTCTTCGACCAGCTCGGTATAAAGAGCCCGGAATCGCTCCAGGGCGGTGCTTGCCGCCGGCCGCGCCAGGTCGGGAACCTGGAAGGCGGCCTCCAGCAAGCTGAACCCGGGCGCCTCCGTGTCCTCAGGCAGTCCGCCGTCCCGCTCCCTGACCCAGTCCGCCAGCGGGACGAGGTCTCCCATGCCGAGCTGGAAATGTGATCCGAGCAGCACCCGCAGCAGCGCCGGGCTGTCGGACGGATCGTCGAGGATGCGCAGCCACGCCCACAGGTCCGCCACCTCGGGAACCTGCAGCAGTCCGCCGAGACTGACTACTTGCGTGGGGATGTCTTCGTTGGCGAGGGCTTCCCTGATGAGCGGAATCTGGGCGTTCTTGCGAAAGATGATCGCCATATCGCTCCAGGCCCGCCCACCAGCCGCCTCCTCCAGAACGAGTTCGGCAATCCACCGGGCCTCATCATGCGCAGTTCGGAACCAGCCGTGACCGACGTCGCCCGCCGGAGCACCGTCAACAGCCCTGAGTCCATGCCGGTGCTCGCGGGTCGTGATGCGTTCGGCGATCGCATTGGCGGCGTCCAGGATCGCGGAGCCGGACCGCCGGTTGACGGTCAAGGGAAGCGTCACTGCCTCCGCCCCGTCGGCGGTGGGGAAGTGGTGGGGGAAACCGGCGAAGTTCTCCAGCGAGGCGCCCCGCCACTCGTAGATGGTCTGGTCGGCGTCCCCTACCGAGGTGACTGGAAAGCCATCGCCAAATACCGATCGGAGCAGCTCGCGCTGGGCCGGGTTGGTGTCCTGGTACTCGTCGAGGAGGACGATCTGGTAGCGATCCCGCATCAGTGCCGCCACCGCCGGCTGCTCGATGAGCAGTGTGTGGCCGAGCCGGATCAGGTCTCCGTAGTCGACCAGGCCGAGGGTTCGTTTGCGATCTTCGTAGCGGGCCAGCGCGGTGAGCAGCTCGGCCCGCTTTTCACCCACGTCACCGGGCACTACTTGAGCCACGTCGGCCGCCGCCAGGAGGTGGTTGGAGAGATGGCCGGCCAGGGTCGCCATGTCCTCGACGCGATGGGGCGCCGACGTGAGATCCAGCGCCTGGTAGGTGCCCTCCCGGAGCGCCTCGTGGAGTTGCTGGCGCACGAACCCGGGGGTGATCAGCCGGGCGGCTCGTTCGACTCCGACGTAGGCCCCGAATTCGGTGAGCAGGGCATGGGCAAACCCGTGATAGGTGGTGACATCGACTCGGCCGAGGTCATCGTCGGTGCGGAGCTCATCGATCCGGGTTCGCAACTCCTGGGCAGCCTTGTTGGTGAACGTGATGCCGAGCGCGGTGTCGACCGGGCCACGTTCGAGGAGCTCAACCAGGCGAAGCGCCATCGTGGTCGTCTTGCCGGTTCCGGCGCCGGCATCGACCCGCAGCGGTTCGAGCGGGTGGTCGATGATCGCTTGCTGTTCCGGACTGGGCTGAATGGTGCTCATGACTCGTACGCCCGTGTGCCCTGGGGCCACGCCGGGCAGATGAACTGCACGGCACAGCGGTCACACCCGTCGTTTGGCCGGGGCTCCCACTGCTCGCCACCGACTCCGTCGGCGACTGCCCCGAGCCGTTCGCGCACCCCATCAAGCGTGGTGGGATCGAATTCCACCACCGGGAAGGACCGGACGTTCCGTTGGGCCACCATCCACAACTCCGCTTCGGCCGGGCTGCCGTGGCCCGTCAATGCCTCGTCCTCTGCGGCGGCCAACATGTAGAACCCCAGTTGCAGGGATTCGGCCACCGTTTTGCCGTTCGGCCGTGAGCTGCTGGTCTTGTAGTCGACGATCCTGAGATAGTCGCCCTCGGCTTCGATCCGGTCGGCCCGCCCCCGCCACGGCACCCCGTCGATCTCCAGACTGAGGGCGTGCTCGAGAGCGACGGGATGAGCGTCCGGATGAGGCCAGTGCTCGTAGGTGAATGTGAGCGCCCGCTCGGCCCGGCGTCGCCAGGCGGTAGCGAAGGGCTCGTTCCCAAAGGGGGCGGGATCCCACTGGGCGTCGAGGTGGGCGAGTGCCTCCTCAATCGTCCCGTGGGCTGCTCCCCGCTCCATGGCGGCGAGTTCTGTCGCCTCGAGCACGTTGTGCACCAGTGAGCCGAACGACAGATACACCGACCGGTCTTCGCGGACCCGGAGACGCCGCTCGATGGCATAACGGCGCGGGCAGGCCTCATATGACTCAGCCTGGCTTGGTGAGAGCCGCAGGGTATCCGGGGCCAGGCCGGTGTCAGGACCGGGGGCTTGCACACCGGCAAAGCTGTCGGGAGGGCGCAGCTTCCACTCCGGCCCGCGGGCGAGGCACGAAATAGCCGCCAGCCGGCGTGGCGGGCGCTCGGCCGGGTCGGCGGCGATCCGGCGCAGCCACGCCTCGGCCTGCGCCGTGGTGACCGGCAGGCGGGCGACGCTCTTCGGGGGCCCGGGCTCGCCATCGGACAGCTTGGCGAGGAGGGGGCTGTATCCACCGGCGCCTTCTTCCTGGCCGCCCGCCGTCGCCGTCCACACCACCCGCTGCCGGGCGCGCGTCATAGCCGTGTAGGCGAGCCGGGTCTCCTCCTGGAGCCGGAACTGCCGGTACTCGGCGGGATCGGTCGGCAGGTGAGCGGCCAGGTGCCGGGTGCCGATCAGCGATTCGCGTGGACGCAAATCGGGAAACACCCCCTCGACCGCATCGGCGATGAAGACGACCTCGAACTCGAGGCCTTTCGACTGGTGCAGTGTGGTGACGGTGAGACGGTCCGCGCCGGGGTCGCGAAAATCGAGCAGGGGCTGGGCCTCGAATGTTTCCTCGTCGGACTGGCGCATGAAGTCGGCCAGGGTGGCGGAGGGGTCCCGTTCGCTGAGCCGGCTCAGCACCTGAGATAGGGAACTCCACGCCGCTCGCTCCTCGCGACGGCTCGTGTCGGCGACGAGGAGGCCAAACTGAGGCAGCGCCGTCCACAGGTGCCAGAACCCGTCGGCTGCGCCGTTCGAGTCAGCCCAGGCGGGATCACCGAGCAGGTCCGCCAGCGCCGCACCGTCCTCGACCTCGGCGGCAACCACGTCCGGCCAGGGCCGGGCCACTCCGGCCTGGAGCCGGTCGAGCTGGCGAAGCCGGCCGACCGGAAGCCGGAAAAGCGGGCCGAGCAGCAGCCGACGGACCGCCTGATCAGCGTGGGGACCCGTGGTCGTCGCGGCGGCAACGCAATCGAACACCGCCCGCACGGCCGGGTGGTCACTCAGGCGCGAGTCGGGCTGGGCATGGGGAATCCCACGCCGGTCGAGCGCCCGTGACAAGCCGGGCAGGAAGCGGCGCTTGGAGCGTACGAACACGGCCATCTGGTCGTAGCGGAGCCCGCCGGCATGGGCTCGTTCGATCTCATCGGCGATCCACTCGGCTTCCTCGGTGGCTTGCTCGAACACGTAGATCTCAACCGACCCCTCCCCGGCCGCCGGGACGACCGGGCCGGAGGCCCCCGGCAGGTCGACTCCTTCAGTCATTCGCACGGCGGCGTCCAGCACCTCAGGAGGTGCTCGAAACGAGGTGGTCAGAACCCGTCGCGTCGCCGGTCCGTCGGCATTCGCAAACGCTTCGGGGAAGTTGGCAACGTTCTCGAGGTCGGCACCGCGGAAGCTGTAGATCGACTGATACGGGTCGGCTGCCACCGTGAGGTGGGATCCCCCCTCCACCAGTAGGCGGAGCAGCTCGGCTTGCGCCACGGTGGTGTCTTGATACTCGTCGACCAGCACGTATCGATACCGGGCGGCGACCTGGTCCCGGGTGGACGGGTCGGTCAGCGCCTCGACCGAGGCGGCCTGAAGGGTGCCGTAGTCGATCCGGCCATCGGTGACGCTGGTCGAGCGGTACCGCACCATGAAGTCTGGGAGGGCGGACCAGTCACGCCGATCGAACGCCGCCAGCTCGTCTGGGCCGATCAGCAGTTCGCTGCACCGGAGGAGGAAGTCGGCAACTTCTTCGGCGAACGTGGTCGATGCCAGCAGGCCACGGAACAGAAGCGGCCACCGGTCCGGTACCTCCGAGGCGAGCAGGTCGCGGATCCGCAGCACATACTCCAGAGAAGTGAGCAGTGTCGGCATCGTTTCCCACCCGAGCGCGGCGCGGCCGTGGGCCTCGAGGATGCGGAATTCGAACGAATGGAAGGTGGCAGCGTCGATCTGGACGTTGGACGCCTTCAGCGCGTCATCGATGCGGGAGCGCAGCCCGGCCGCACCGCGCCGGGAGAAGCTGAGGATCAGAATCTGTTCGGGGTCGGCGAGCCCCGATTCGATGATGTGCGCGGCGCGCCGAACCAGGAACTCGGTCTTACCGGTCCCCGGCCCACCGACGATCAGCTGGGGACCGTCGGTGTCGGCAATGGCGGTCTTCCAGCCAGACGGGTCGATCCGTTCTTCAGCCATGGGCCCACGGTACCGCCCGGGTGTGACGGATTAGACGTCCAGCGAGGGCTGGTGGGGGGCGGCGGTGCCGTCGGCGTAGATGTGCATCACCGTGAAGCGGGCGGCTGCGAACCGGGGAGCGAGCACGGTGGCGCGGTGGCAGTGAACCGGGTCGAGCTCGGCGCAGAGCAGCGCACCGGTTGCTCCCGCGGCCAGTCCGGCGGCCTCGGTGATCCCGGCTTCGAGCAGCACCGGGTCGTCGACCGGAGCGGCCGCCCCGGGCCGGAGCGGCTTGCCGCCGAGGTGCACCCCCAGCCAGCGATACCCGATCCCGTCGGCAGCCAGCTCAGCCTCCAGCTCGGCCTTATTGAACTGCGGATGGCGCGAGTACGGCTGGGACCGCACGTCGAGCACCATGCGAACCCCGTGGCTCTCCAGACGGCGCAGCAGGTCGTCGACCGTCGTTGCGCCGTGGCCGATGGTGTAGAGCACTGTTCAGCTCCCGGTTGTCTCTGCTGGTTAGATTGGCAGGCCGAGGAGGCTACATGGCAGATCCGTTTGCGGAGGGTGGATTAGGCGAGCTCGAGTCGCCCCTGTACCGGGAAGCGCTGGCCCAGCTCGATCGGGTGGCGGCTCTCATGGGGCTGGACGACAACATCCATGCCCGCCTCCGGGTACCCCAGCGGTCCACCATCGTCACCTTCCCATTCCGTCGCGAGGGCTACTTCGAAGTGGAGACCGTGTTCGCCTATCGCGTGCAGCACGTGCTGGCGATGGGACCGACCAAGGGCGGCATTCGCTACGCCCCCGATGTCAATCTGGGCGAGGTGGCGGCACTGGCGATGCTCATGACCTGGAAGACCTCCCTGGTGGGGCTCCCATTTGGCGGTGCCAAAGGGGGAGTCCGGGTCGACCCGACCGTCCTCACCCGTCCGGAAATTCAACGCCTCACACGGCGCTATACCGCCGAGATGATCAACGTGATCGGCCCCGACACCGACATCCCCGCCCCCGACATGGGAACCAACGAGCAGGTGATGGCCTGGATCATGGACACGTACTCCCAGCACGTCGGCCATACCGAGCCAGGGGTGGTCACCGGCAAGCCGCCCGAGCTGGGCGGATCGGTTGCCCGGCGGGAAGCTACCGGGCGCGGTCTGGTCAGCCTGCTCCCGGCGGCCGCCACACACGTCGGGCTCACCATGGAGGATGCTCGCATCGTTGTCCACGGGTTCGGCAACGTTGGGCAGTACGCGGCACTGGCCGCCCACGAAATGGGCGCCCGGGTGGTGGCGGTCTCGGACGTCAGCGGCGGGGTGTACAACGATGCCGGGCTCGACATTCCCAAGCTGCAGGAATGGGTGGCTGAGAACGGCACTCTGGCCGGCCTGCCGGAGGTCGACACCGTTACCAACGACGAGTTGTTCACGCTCGACTGCGACATCCTGATCCCGGCGGCCGTCGGCGGTGTCATCACCGTCGACAACGCCGACGACATCAAGGCCCGCATCATCGCCGAAGGCGCCAACGGGCCGACCACGCTCCAGGCCGACAAGATCCTCAATGAGCGCAACATCTTCACGATCCCGGACATCCTCGCCAACGCCGGCGGGGTAACCGTGTCGTATTTCGAATGGGTGCAGGACCTGCAGAACTACTTCTGGTCCGAGGGTGAGATCGTCGCCCGGCTGCGCGAGATCATGGGGCGAGCCTTCGAGGAGGTCCTCAACATCTCGATCTCCGAGGGCTACGACATGCGGACGGCCGCGCTCGTCAAAGGGATCCGGCGCGTCGCCAAGGCCAAGCTGGTGCGGGGGGTCTACCCCTAGGCCGCCGGCGCGCGGTCGGGCCGGCGCTGCATGTCGGCGGTTGGCTCTCCGGTCCCCCCGAAAGCAGGGCAGATGCTCTGGAAGGAGCACCAATCACACAGTTTGGATTGGCGGGGTGGGTACGACTGGCGCTCCTCGGCGCGCTGGATCGCATCCCATAGCGCCTTGACCTGCCGTTCCATGGCGTCCAGTTGCTGATCGTCGACATCCAGGGAGTACAGGGTCGGCCCGTTCAGATAGAGCAAACGAAGTTGGACGGGCGCCCGGCCGAAGTGCTTGCGGGTCAACAATGCGTAGATCTTCAGCGCGAAGAAGGCGGGCAGTGCGTAGCGCTGAGGGGGGGCCTTGCCCGTCTTGTAGTCGGTGACGATGAGGTCGCCGTTCTCGTCCTGGTCGATGCGGTCCAGGATGCCGCGCACCTGAACCGAGTTGACCTCCTCGAGCAGGTCGAGCTCACAGTCGACCGGGGAAATCTCCTGGGGGTCTTCAACCGAGAAGTAGTTCGCAAGCAGCTCCATGCTCTCGATTCCCCAGGCCCGCTCCTCTTCCACGGTCTCGAACATGTCCGGGTATTCCTCGGTGCGTACCTCGGTCCACGCTTCACGAAAGAGATCGAACAGGCGCTCGGGGGTGCGGGCTTCCGCGTCGTGGCCGTACAACCGCTGCAGCGCCAGGTGAGCTGTGGTGCCCCTGGCCTGGTACACGGTGGCCGGCTCGGCCAGCCGATCGATCGACCGGAACTTGAACAACTGCGGGCACTGCTTGAAGTCGCTCAGCCGACTAGGTGAAACTCGTTCCATGCCCGGCACTATACGGGACCAGAGTGACACGAATGTAATTTAGATACGGTCGACGGTCGACGGTCGACGGTCGGCTGTCGGCTGTCAGCTTTCAGCTATCCGCTCCACCGAGCTAGCTATGGCTTCTTGCCGATTGCCGATTGCCGATTGCCGATTGCCGATTGCTGATTGCTGATTGCTGATTGCTGATTGCTGATTGCTGATTGCTGATTGACCGTTGACCGTCCTTCGCGAAAAATCGCCCAATGGCGCGAAAACAAACCAGCGGTCTCATTTGACCGGGTACGGCGGAGGCCGTACATTCATCGAGTCGCCCGGGAGACCGGGTGCCCCGGCCGGAGGCGAAAGCCGAAGGCAGGCTCATCGATCGAAAGGTCGGAGAGAACGCCGGGAGGGTGAGAGCCCAAACCGGCTCCCAGGAAGGTGTAAAAGCCGCACTGGGAACTCCACGAAACCGGATCGTGGAGCCGACCGCCCGGTCCCCGATCGGGACGGCTGAAAGGGCCCACAAGGCTCGGAAGGTCGCCGGGAGGTTGGGCCTCATCGCCGCCACGGCGGCGGGTGAGGGTCGGGAGTCTCGGACCCGAAAGGGCGAGCGACCACCGACACTCGGTGATCGTGAGGTCATCGAGCCAGCGACGCTGGGACGTCAGAGCAGTAACATGTTCAGACGCCGCAAGAGGACGGGCTCACGGGCACGATCTCGGGCGGAACCGCCGGCACGGCTACCCGCAAGGGTGCCGCCCGGCAGCGGAAATTATCCCGAGAGGGTTGCGGTCACGGCCGGGGCTCACTCGGGATTTTCCGCGTCCAACAGGTCGAAGGCGCGCCTCCTGTCGCCCATGGGTGCAATCCGCTCAGTCCAGCCCGTGCTCTCTCTTCAGTTTGCGCCAGCCACCGGCGCGGTTGTTGGCGACTATCTGCCGGAACATCTCTGCTAGCGGCTCGTGGGGCACTCTCTCGCCTTCACGCACCGCCACCGTCCTGGCCGTCTTGTTCTCGTGGCCGCCGGTGATGATGGCTTCCGGGTCCGGCACGATCGCTCCGTCGTAGAGAAAGATATTCACGTGGTGCTTCGCTGCGAGCAGAGCACAGACATTGCCTTCGAGCACGAAGTAAGGCTGCACGGTCCGCTTGATAGTCTCTTCGACTTCGGGATCGACCCGGTGTACCAGATCGCGTACCAGCTGGCAGATCTCCTGCTGCCATTCAGGCAGCGCCTCGATGTAATCGTCTACACGGGGATCTCGGGCCCAAATCACACGAAGAGGCTAGGCGGAGTCTTTCTATGGCGACGTTGGATGTCGATGATGGGCCAGCGTGGCGGTGCGTCCCACTTCCAGTCGGAGGACACGTACTGTTTCGCCCGCCAGAAGGCGCCGGCTTATGTGTCCCGGTCGCCGAGGATGACCGCTTTGACGCCGTCGACTCCCGATGCTGCGACATCGCGCACCGCATGTACCGCCGACTCGCCGATAGCTTCGGCCGCCTCGAACGCGCCGGTGGCCGCCGCCGAGGCGGCGTCCTCGGCGCTCAAGCCGACCTTCTTGGCGCCGTCGATGGCGGCACTGATCGCCGCGGTCGTGACCGTGGCGACATCGGCGCCGACTTCGCCGGCACCGGCGACGAGGCCCTTCGCCGTCCCGCGGACGGTGTCGACCACGCTGCCGCCTACTTCACTGGCTCCCGTGACTGCGCCGGTCATGGTCGAGGAGGCCGCTCCGATGACATCACCGCCGACGTCCCTGGCGGAGATGATGACCGTGTGGGCTACCGCGTAGGCGCCTTCGCCCAGGCCGACGCCAACGGTCTTGGCGGTTCCAATGACGCCTTCGGCGATCGCGCCGGCAGTTGCGGTCAGATCGCCGCCCACCTCACCGGAGCCCTTCAGGGCGGCCCGCACCGTGTCCGAGATGATCTCGACCGTCACCGTCGCAACTTCGCCGACGCCTTTCAACAGGCCGACGACCAGGCCCTTGGCGGTTCGGATCAGGCCGGTCCCCACCTCGTTCACCGCGTCGAAGACTCCGGTTGCGGTGCTCGAAACGAACCCGGTCACGCCACCGGCGACGTCGCCGACATCCTCCAGCGCGGCCACCGTCGCCTTCTTGACCGTGTCGGCCGTTCCTTCGACGATCGCCCCGGTGCCTCGCAGCACTTTGAGCACACCGTCCTTCACTTTGGTTACGGGTCCGTCGGACATGTCGCACCTCCCCGTGCGTCGTGTAGCGCGGAACCTACACGTTCGGACACCTGAGAACGGGGATGGGGGTTGAATGGGCTTGATGAGCGACCGGCACATCTACGACCGATCGAATGCCGAGCAGTTCGCGGCCTTCGCCGACGCCGTCGGTGACGAGACCCCGCTGTATACACGACTGGGTCGGGCGGTCGTCGACGATCCCGGCCTGCTCGACCTGACGAGCGGCACGCTTCCCGGCCAGCCTGCGCCCAATGTGCTGTTTGCCGCCGTGCAGTATCTGCTGCTCGGCGGCGCGCCGCATGAACTGGCGGCGTGGTATCCGGGCCTGTCAGGCACGACCCCACCGTCGGGCGACCCGGTCCCGGCGTTCGCCGACTTCTGCCGGTCGTACGAGGCTGAGCTACGCAGGCTGATCAGCACCCGCCGGACCCAGACCAACGAGGTGGGACGGTGCCTCGCCCTCCTCCCGGCGCTGGCCGCAGTCGAGCGGCGTCTGGCGGCCCCGGTGCGGTTGATCGAGATCGGTGCCAGTGCCGGCCTGCTGCTGCTGCTCGACCGGTACCACTACACCTACGGTGCGCGCACCTGGGGCCCCACCGAATCCCCGGTCCGGCTGACCACCGAGCTGCGGGCGGGACCGCCGCCCCTTCCTGCCCACCTCGACATCCAGGACCGCGTAGGGATCGACCTCAACCCCATCGATGTCACGAATCCAGACGATGCCCGCTGGCTGGAGGCACTCGTGTGGCCCGGTCACGAAACCCGCCAGAAACAACTGAGATCGGCACTCGGGGTCGCAGTCTCGGACCCCCCGGACCTGGTCGCCGGTGATGCCCTCGACGTCTTGCCGCGCATCCTGTCGGACGCTCCGCCCGGGGCGGTCCCCGTCGTCTATCACAGCTTCGCCTTGATCCAATGGTCGGACGATCAGCGAGCCCGGCTCGACCGGCTCCTCTCCACCGCCGGGCGGCGGGTGGTTCGCATCTGGTTGGAGTGGTTCGGCTATCAGCGCAATCGTCCGCTTATCCGGTTGTTCGACTATCCGGACGGTCCGGCCGATGGAGAAAGGCTCGGCCGGTTCCACCATCATGGCCGCTGGCTGGAGTGGGGGGCTACCGGCTCGTAATCGTGAGATCGGGCAGATACGTCCGCACGGTCGGGTAGGCGAGTGCCACCGAGTCATCGGCCTCGATCATCTCGAGCAGAGAGCGCCACAGGGTGGTGTCGACATGGCGCCGGGACCGCACCGGGATGATGGCCCGGCCGGTCACCATCACGCCGCTCTCCTTGACGGTGATGTACGAGGTTGGCGTCAGGTGGGTGTAGCGGATGCGGTACTCGGTCGACGCCTCGCGGATTGCCCGGCGGGCTTCCTCGGAGGCCATGGACGGGGCGTGCTCGGCGAGGGCCTCGTTCATCATCTCCTCGGCCCGCTTCCAGTCCGACTCGAACGTGACCAACATGGGGATCTCGTGCCAGATATAGGGGAAGCCCTCGGTGTAGTTGGCCAGTGGCCTGGCGAACAGCAGCCCGTTGGGGATCTGGATGATCCGGCCCGTCGACTGGTCGGCGTCCACCCAGCCTTTGATTTCCAGGATCGAGAACCGCTGCGATCGGACATCGACGACGTCGCCGGCCTGCCCGTCGATCTCGATGCGGTCGCCGATCTTGAACGGGCGGCGCAACAGGATGTAGCCCCAGCCGGCGAAGTTGCGCAGGATGTCGGCCAGCGCAATGGCGATACCGGCCGACACCACGCCGATCCAGGCGCCGATGTTGCTGACCTGAAACCAGACGAACGTGATGACGATGAAGACGACGAACGTCCCGCCGTAACTGGTCAGCTTCTGGGTGCGATACCAGATCTCGGTGTCGTCTACCCGGCGCCGGACAATTCGCAGCACGATCAGCCGGATGATGAAAGCCGCTGCCAGCACCGAAACGGTGACGATCAGGCGGGCTTGCCATTGCTCGGGAGCCGTGAAGAAATCGCCCATGTCGCTTGCGAGGGTAGGAGCGCATTGCGCAGATCCGTGGGATCCAAAACCCCGCGCGAAATCTTTGGTAATAGCGCGAAAACTAAGTACGTCCTGGGTTTGACGCAGGGGTGAACGCGGCGTACATTTCACCTCGCACTGAGGGAAACCTCAGAGCAGTCGGAAGGCCTGCAAGGGCTGGAAGACCGGCTTCGTCGGAGCCCTTCGGGGCACGACCAAGAGGGCCTTCGGGCTCACTTGGTCGCCGGCGAAGCCACCGCCTCGGCGGTCGGCTTCGGCCGGACGGTGAGGCCCTCCCCGGGAGGCTTCGGCTGAACGGAGAGGTACTGGAGTGACCTTCGGGTCATTTCGGTCGGGAACCCCGGAGGGGTGAATGCTTCGGCGGACACTCAGCCGGGGTTTTCCGCGTGCTGGGGTCTACCGGGATCCCGAGAGCAGGTCGAGTATCAGAGGCCCAGGTTGCGCAGGAATGCCTGGTTGTTCGGCTCCCGGCCCAGGAACTCCCGAAGGAGGTCGTCGGCGTCCTTGGTTCCACCTTGCTCGAGAATCACCCGCCGGTAATCCCGTCCGACCTGGGGGTCGAGAACGCCGTCTTCCTGGAACCTGCTGTACATGTCGTCGCCAAACACCCGCGACCACAGGTACCCGTAGTAGCCGGCGTCGTAGCCGCCCATGACGTGGCCAAAGCTGGCGAGAAAGAACGTGCCCTCGGGAAAGGGCAACTCGTTGACTTCGTATGCCTCGCGATCGAGCGCATCGAGGTCACGGTCGTCCGAAGCGTCGTGGAGCAGCAGGTCGAGGATGCCGAAATAGGCCTGGCGCAGATTGGAGGCGGCGATGTTGACATCGCGCGCTGCAACCAGGCTGGCGACGATGTTTTCCGGGAGCGGTTCGCCCGTCTGGTAGTGGCGGGAGAACCGGCCGAGCACCTCTGGCTCCCACGTCCAATGCTCCATGATCTGCGAGGGCGCCTCGACGAAATCCCATTCGGTGTTGGCACCGGAGAACCGCACGGTTTCCGCCCGGGTGACCGTCTGATGCAGGATGTGGCCGAATTCGTGGAACAGCGTCAGAACCTCGTCGTGGCGCAGTAGCGACGGTGTCCCCGCCGTCGGCTTGGTGAAGTTGGCGACCATCGCCGCGACCGGCCGGATGTCCTCGCCGTCCAGATTGGTGTGCCCGGCCACCAGGTCGAACGCGGCGGCGTGCCCGAACTTCCCCTCCCGGGGGAAGAGATCCATGTAAAAGTATGCGAGGTGCTGACCATCGGCGGCATTCTTGATTTCGAAGAGGTACACGTCGGGATGCCATGCCCCGGTGGGTTCGACCCGGGAGTAGGTGAGGCCGAACATCTCGGCGGTGATGTCGAGCATTCCGTCGACGACGGCCTCGAGTGGGAAGTACTCAGCGACCGCGTAGGGGTCGATGCCGTACTCCTCTCGCCGGATCCGGGTGCTGTAGTAGCTGACGTCCCACTGGTGGAGGTCGTCGGTGCCGTACTCGTCCAGCAGCATCCGGCGCATCTTGTCGTGCTCGGAGCGCACCTTCTCCTTCAGCCGCGGCACCAGGTCGGCGTAGAAACGCTCCACCCGGTCGGGGTCGGCCATCTTGACATCCATGCTGTGGTGGGCCCACGACTCGTAGCCGATGAGGGCGGCGATGCGACGGCGCAGAGTGAGCGCCTCCTCGAGGAGCGGCCGATTCTCCGGTACGACTGAGGTGTGCTTCTTGCGGAAGAGCTCTTCGCGCTTGGCCCGATTGGTGGCGTTCTGGAGGAACGGATACAGATCGGGGTAGTCCAGCGTCACCCGGTAGGTCCCGTCCCGATCGCCCGGTTTGAGCGCTTCGATGAAGGAGTCGGGCAGCCCATCCAGCTCCTCCCGGGTGACTTCGATGTAGTCGGTGTAGGCGTCGACGTTGGCGGCAAATGCCACTTCCAGCTCGACGAGACGCTGCTTGAGCTGCTTCAACTCGGCCTGTTCGGCTTCTTCCAGTTCGTGGCCGGCCCGCCGGAAGTCACGCATCCAGAATTCCAGCAGCCGGGCCTGCTCGGGGGTCATGTCAGGGCTCGTTCCCTCGAATGACGACAACGCGGCGTACAAGTCGGGCCGGAACACCACGTCGATGCCCCACTTGTTGAGCTTCTCTTCCTCTTCGGTAGCAGCCAGGCGGACCGAGGCGTCCGGATGCACTCGCGCCATGAATGCGCCCTGTCCGTAGCCCTCCATGATCGTGGCCGCAGCCTCGTTGAGCGGGAGCAGCGTGTTGGCAATCGTCCGCTCTCCGTCGACGGCGACTATGTCGTCGATGATGGCGTTGGCACGGCCGATCGCCTCGCCGGTGACCCGGGCCACGTCGGCCGCGGTGGTAGACGTGTAGTCGTGGAGCATCGGGTCAGATTAGTCCGGCAGCCCGGGGAGGCCAGGACGTAGTATCCGCTTGTGCGCTATCCAGAATCACTGCTCAGTGACGGCGAGGAAATCATCCGCGGGTTTCGCCCGCATTGGAAATCGCTCGTTATCCCGGTGGCATGGTCGGTGCTCGTCATCATCGGCCTGGCCCTGACCCCGCGACTCCCCAGCGGCCTGCCTCGCAACCTCACCTACGTGATTCTGTTGCTGGGGTGGATCATGGTTGCGGTGGTTCCGGCCGTGCGGTGGTGGTTCACCCAGTTCGTGCTCACCAACGAGCGGCTCGTTCTCCGCAAGGGCGTCATCGCTCGGAGCGGCGTTGAGATCCCTCTCGAAGTCATCAACGATGTGATCTTCTCCCAGACCGTGTTCGAGCGGATGCTCGGCTTCGGCGACCTGATCATCGAATCGGCCGGTGAGATGGGCCAGAGCCGCTTCTCAAACATCCCCAACCCCGACGAGTTCCAATCCCTGCTGTACAGCACCCGAGAGATCCGGGCCCGCGAGCTCTCCAGCAGCCAGTCCCCGTCCGACACACTGGCGACCCTCGCCCGCCTCCACGCCGACGGCATCCTCACCGACGAAGAGTTCGCCGCCAAGAAGGCCAAGCTGCTCGATGAGATTTAGCCGGCTCACTTCGTGAGCGCGGCTGTCAACGGTCGACGGTCAGCCGTCAACGGCCAGAGCGCGCGATGTCTGTCAGTTGACAGTCGACAGTTGACCGTTGACCGTTGACCACCAAATCCGGCTACTGCCGGATTGGTTGTCGTATTCCTGCTTGGCTGTTCGTTGTGTAGACGAATGGGCCGGGAGGGCCGGGCCGAGATCAATAAGGAGCCACGATGCCGAAATACGCCGCACTCATCTACTCGCCTGTCGAGACCGAGGGTCAGGGAACGCCGGAGGACTGGGCCGAGCTGATTGCTGAATACAACGAGTTCGGCGAGAAGGCCGGCGCGGCCGGGGTGATCCTGGGTGGAGAGGCGCTCGAGCCAACCGTCACAGCGACCACCGTGCATGTCGACGGGGGTTCTGGTGGTGACATCCTGACCACCGATGGGCCATTCGCCGAGACCAAGGAGGTACTTGGCGGCTTCTATCTGCTCGAATGCGCCGACCTCGACGATGCCATCAAGTGGGCAGCCCAGATTCCAGGGGCCTGGCACGGCAAGGTGGAGGTCCGACCGGTCGTCTCGTTCCCCGAGCAGGGTTGAGCAGCCGGTTAGAGGAAACGCTCCGGATTGAGGGCGGCCGGGTGCTGGCCACCCTCATCCGGCTGACCGGTGATTTTCAGTTCGCCGAAGACGCTCTGCACGACGCCATTGTGGTCGCACTCGAGAAGTGGCCGAGTACCGGCACGCCACCCAACCCGGCGGGGTGGCTGACCACTACGGCCCGACGCCGGGCGCTCGACCGTATTCGGCGGGAGGGTAAGCGAACGGCCAAGGAGGCTGAGGCCATGAGACTGCTCGATGTCGAACCGGTCGATCCGCCGGACGGCCGCGACGACCGGCTGCGACTTCTCTTCACCAGCTGCCACCCCGCCCTCAACCTGGAGAGCCGGGTGGCACTCGCGCTGCGCACGATTGGCGGCCTCACCACCGAGGAGATTGCCCGGGCCTTCCTGGTGACGACTCCCACGATGGGACAGCGCATCAGCCGGGCGAAGAAGAAGATCGCCACGGCTCACATCCCGTATCGGGTGCCAGACGACCACGAGCTGCCCGATCGCCTGCCTGCGGTGCTGGCGGCGGTGTATCTCATCTTCACGACGGGCCACCACGCGGCTGCCGGCCGCCTCGACTCACGGGTCGACCTGGCCGGCGAGGCCATTCGGCTGGCCCGGCTGCTGGCCGAGCTGATGCCCGATGTCGACGAATGTGCCGGCCTCCTGGCATTGGTGCTCGCCACCGGTGCCCGGCAAGCCGCTCGCGTCGACAATCAGGGCGATCTCGTTCTCCTGGACGAACAGGACCGCTCGCGCTGGGATCACGAAGCCATCGCCGAAGCAGAGGCGATAGTTGCTGAGCGGCTGCGCCGGGGCGCCCAAGGGCCATACGTCTTACAGGCGGCCATCGCGTGTGCTCACGGCACCGCACCGACGGCGGCAGACACCGACTGGCAGCTCATCGCCGCTCTCTACCGGCGCTTGGAAGCCGTGCTACCTACTCCGGTGGTGCGGGTGAACCGGGCCGTTGCGGAGGCCCAGGCCGGGGGACCGGCTGCGGGGCTGGCCGTGCTGGATTCCGTGGAAGGCGCTGCCGGGTGGCACCTGTACTGGTCCGCTCGGGCTGCGTTCCTCACGCAGCTCGACCGGACGGTCGAGGCCGCCGATGCCTACCGAGTTGCCCTCGGCTGCGACATGAACGATTCGGACCGTAGCTTCATCGAATCCCGCCTGGCCGCTCTAGCGACCAACGACTAGCTGACTAGCGACTCTCCAATTTGTCCAGCAGCCGGGCGCGGCGTGCCTCGAGTTTCTGGCGGCGGTCGACCACCTTGGCGAGCTGGCGTTCGAATCGCCGAACATCCGATGCCGTCACCGACGCGTTCTCGCGCTCGATCGGGTCGCCGAATACGGCGGCGTCCCGGGCGGCGTCGTCGGCCAGCGACCGGTGGTAGGAGAGCTCGTCGCTGATGAGCCGCTCCTCTTCGTGGATTCGTTCCAGCTCATCGCCGATCGCGAGCAGGCGACGCTCGAGCCGGCCCATTTAGATGACGACGCCGTCCTGGACGATCGTGGCAGGCCAGGACAGGGTCCCGAGATCGTCGAGTGGATCACCGTCGACGAGCAGCAAGTCGGCGACGTTGCCCACAGCCAGCACGCCGACGTCCTCCCAGTCGAAGGTTTGTGCCGCCAGCGACGTGGCGGCGGTGATGACGTCGAGATGGCTCATGCCCAGGTCGACCAGCAACTCCATTTCCTGGACCAGGCCACCGGGTGGGTTGAACGGCGTTCCCGCGTCCGTGCCGGGGAGCACCCGCACACCGACCTCGATCGCGGTTCGCACCGATTCGGCCTGGAGCTCCTCCACCTCTTCGACCCGCTTGATCAGGTCCCGGGGCAGGTCGAGCGCTCGCTGGCGGAGCGCCACCATCGGTGCCAGCGTCGGGACGAGGGCCACGCCGTCTTCGACCATGCGCTCGGACTGCTCACGGGTGGCGCCCGTGCCGTGCTCGATGGTGTCAACCCCGGCTTCCAGGGCCAAATCGATGCCCTCGGGGCCGTGCACATGGGCGGCGACGTGGATGTCGAGTTCATGGGCGGTCTGGACGGCTGCCCACATCTCGTCAAGGGTCATCACCACGTCGAAGCCGTGGGTCCCGGCGCCGAGCACCCCGCCGGTCGGAAACAGTTTGATGAGATCGGCGCCCCGGGCGTGCTCGGCTCGCACGGCGTCGGCCACGTCCTCGGCTCCCTGAACTTGCACGCTGATCGTCATGCCATGCCCGTCCGGAGGTGTGATGCCCCGGCCGGAGGCCAGCAGGCGAGAGCCGATCAGATCACCGTCCCGCTGGGCCGCCGCCACATCGATAGCCACACCCGCTCGAGACCCCACGTCCCGGGCGGTGGTAATCCCGGCCCGCAGCAGCACCCCGGCACCATTGGCGGCCCGCAGCAGCGTTCGCTCGACCGGTTCGTTCTCCACATCGGTCACCCCCGTCAAGGTCGGCGGCAGGCTGATGTGGACGTGGGAGTCGATGAGGCCCGGCAGGACTGTGCCACCGTCGGCCGGTATGACGAGCGCCTGCTCGAGGTTGGCCTCTTCATCAGGACCTATCCACGAGATGACTCCTGCTTCCCACAGGATCGTCTGTCCCGGTACCGGATCTGCTCCGGTGCCGTCCAACAGATTCGCTCCGGTCAAAGCCAC
>JABDLU010000057.1 GCA_013002865.1 Acidimicrobiia bacterium | reverse complement strand
GCCGGACCAGGACCAGGGCAGCGGCACCGATAAGCAGGAGAACGAGTCCGGCGATGCCGAAGTCGGCCGTCTCGAAACCGGTTGCCGGGAGCGCTTGCGCGAACCCGAAGTCTGCGATGAGCGAGGTTTCCCCGTCGCTCAACGTGATTGCGTATGTTCCGACGGTCGTGAGAGACGTGCTCTCCGGTGCCGTTGTCGTTACGACGCTCACCTCGTAGGTCCCGGGGGTGAGGGCCGCAAACAGGTACTGCCCGCTCGCGCCGGATACGGCGGTCTGTGTCGTGCCGGTGATCGGATCGAAGAGCGACAGCGTCACCCCGGCCAGGACGCTCTCACCCGCGTCGAAGATGCCATCGAGATCGTCGTCCATCCAGACCTGATCACCGATCGCCGCGGTGGCGAGCACCGAGCCACCCGCGAAACCGAAGTCGGCATTCGGGTAGTCCTCGCCCGCCGCCAGGTTCACTGTCTTGGCACCCGGGGTTGTCAGGGCGGTGTTGGTGGGAGCGGTGGTCACGTCCACCGTCACGTCGTAGGCCCCGGCCGGGAGATCTACGAACAGATAGTGACCGGTGGCGTCGGTGACGGCTTCAACCGCTCCCGGGGTGCCCGGGGTGGAAAGCAGCACACGCACGCCTGCGATACCGAACTCGTCGCCGTCCCTCCAGCCGTTGCCGTTGGCGTCGAGCCACACCATGTCACCGATCGAACCGAGCTCCGGCTCAACGATGATCGGCGAGAAACCGAAGTCGGCGTCGACGAAATCTTCGTCCTCTGTAAGATCGACGGTGAAACTGCCGACCGTCGTCAACTCGGTGCCCGTCGGTCCCGCACCTACCGTCACGACGTAGATGCCGGCCGGGAGGTCGCCAAAGGAGTAGGCACCGTTGGCGTCGGTGGTCGTACTGCCGACGACCGGACCGCCGAGACCGACGAGGACACCGGCGATGCCGGCTTCCTCGCCGTCGAGCAGTCCATTGCCGTCCGTGTCGAGCCACACCGTGTCGCCAATCGAGCCGACCGGCGGCGGTACCGGGGTGAAGCCGGCACAACTTGCCACGATCGAGTTGACGTTGGTTCCGATGGCGGCGTGCGCGACTCGCATCGTGACGGCTTCACCGGTGAGCGTGGCCGCGCTGTTGAAGGTCAGCCAATCCTGGTCGTCCGGGAGGTCGGGACTCACACCGCTCTGGAAAACGACGCCGCCCTGGGCATCGAGCAGCTGCATGAACCACTGCTCGCTTAGCTGGTCGCTCTGGTCGACCAGCTTCTTCGAATGCTCATCGAACGAGACCATTGCCAGCGAATACTCGCCGGCCGGAATCGGTGTGGCGAGAGACACGGTCGCTTCGCTCGGGCTCCACCCGCCGTTGGGGTTGAGCAGCAGTTCATCGATCGTGATGTCGTAGTCGCTTGCACAGGCCGTGGAATCGGCCACCGCAGCCGGCGCCGCGAGAAGCCCAACCATCGCAATGACAATAGATAACAGGCCAAGACTGCCTCGTGAGAGGGTTCCCATTATCGTTCTCCGTTGTTAGCAATACGGACCCAATCAACGTATCTCACTCTCAGTGGTTGTCAAACGCGTGGAGTGGTGCGGGGGGATTCCACAGAATTCAAAGGATCTGAGCCGGTACCGGCCTGTCAGTCGGGTATCGATCGCCGGATGATGGTGGCAAGTTCCCGGACGGCCGGGCCCTCGAAGAGTGTTTGATGGCCGGCATCGACGGTGGCGCCATCGAGGCGCGGGGTGAAATCGTCCCAGGCAAAGTCCCAGTCCCTGCCTTCGCCGACCTGCTCTTCGGCCGACCGGATGAGCGTGATGGGAGCCGATGATGGCCTCGGGTCAAACGTATTGAACGCGCGCCGACAGGCCATCGCCACCGGAACGTACTTCGCAGGTTCCTCGCCCTTCACCTTCCGAAACGAGGTCTTCCACCACTGTTCGGCCCGCCAGGCAACTCGCTTCCAGGCAGCCCGTGCCGTGCCGGTGACGCCACGGCTGCGCACGAGATATCGCACCCGCTCGAGGCCGGTCTCGTACCGGGCAACCTCGAGGGGCAGACCACCGTCGATGATGCCGATGAAGTCCACCTCATGACCCAGATCCTCGAGCTGGGCGGCCATCTCCAGACATACGGCGCCCCCGAAGCAGAATCCGATGAGCCGGTACGGGCCCTCTGGCTGGACGACTTGCAGTTCCTCCACGTACCGCGCAGCCATCTCGGGCACGGTATCGAGCGGCGTCGTGACACCATCGAGGCCGACCGGCTGGAGGCCGTACAACGGCTGGTCGGGACCGAGTTGCTCGGCAAGCTCGCGATAGACCAGGACCTCTCCCCCACCGCCATGTACGGCTGCGATAGGGGGCTTCGTGCCGTTCGGCTGGATCGGCACGAGGCAGGTCGACTCGACTTCCACCCCGGACTCCACCCCCGATATGACCCCGGCAAGGCCCTCGATCGTCGGGTAGGTGAGAAGGGTGCTGAGCGGCAGGTCGATGCCGAACTCGTCCTTGATCGCACCGAACATGCGGACCGCGCCGAGCGAGGTTCCACCGAGATCGAAGTAGTCCGCCTCGACACCTATGCCAGAGAGATCCAGATGACGGATCCAGATGGCGGTCAAACGGCGTTCGGTCTCATTGCTGCTTTGCCGTCCCGCCCGGCGCCCTACCGGCACCTCGAGAGTGGGTTGGGACATGAACCGGGACACCGAGTCCCCGGCATGCTCGAGCACGGCACCGACGCTGCCGCGAGGATCGGCCACGATCGAGCCGAGCACCCGAAGCAACTGATCGACTAGGGCCTGTGCTCCCGCAGCCGTGCAGCGGGCACGGTCGAAGCGCACGTGCAGGAACCACGGCGCCGCCATCCCCACGGCGAGTGTGATCGGGTAGGCGGTCGTGAGCCCACTCCGAAAGCCCGTTTGCACCACCCCGTCTGCAACCGTGTCCCCGGCTGGGAAGTTCTCCACCACGACGAACGTCTCAAACATGGCGCGATGACCCGGCACCTCGCTCCAACGCTGGATGTCGGCCAGGGACGCATGCTCGAATGGGGCCATCTCGAACTGCCTATTGCGAAACGCCGCCAGCCAGGTGGCGAGGTCACTGGAGCGATCGATCGGGAGGCGAACCGGCACTGCGTTTGAGAAGTATCCGACGAGTCGCTCCATCCCCGGAACGGCTGCGTTGCGACCCGACACGGTGGTCCCGAAGGCAACGTCGTCATCGCCGGTAAGGAGTCCGAGAACCATCGCCCAGGCGGCCTGCAGGAGAACAGCCGGTGTCACGCTGAGGTCCGAGGCAACAGCCGTGATGCCGTCTGACAGCTCGTCGGCTACCTCAACCGTGAGCTCGCCGAAGCCGGATTGGCCGTCCTCCCCGCTCATGCCGAGACGACTTCCCTCGTACCCGAGCAGGGTGTCGCTCCAGTACCCCCGGAGCTGCTCCTCGTCCTGGCTCGAAGCCCACGCCACATAAGAACGAAGTGCGTCCGAGGCCGGGGCAGGTCGGGCCAGAACGGCTTTGGTGTCGGCTCGATACAAGCTCATCACGTCCTCGAGCACGATGGCGGCCGACCATCCGTCCACGAAGAGGTGGTGACAGGTCCAGACCACCTCATAGGTCTCATCGTCCGTTCGGATGAGGCGCAGCCGCATGGGCGGTGCAGCCGTGAGGTCGAGCCCGAGCTCGCTATCGGCTTGGAGCAGGCGTTCGAGACGGCCCGCTTGATCGGGCTCGGATCGCCAGTCCTCAACAAGAGCTTCGAACTCGGTGTGACGCCAGACGATCGTCAGCGGGTTGCCGTCGGGCCGGGACCGGATAGAGGAGCGGAGTGAGGCGTGTCGGCCGATCGCTGCCTGCCATGCGTCCTCGTATCGGGCAACGTCCAGGGCTCCTTCCAGCCGGTACCGGACCTGGAGAAACCCCGGATCGACCGGGGAACGGTCGCGAAACAGGAGTAGCGCCAACTGGTTCGACAGGAGTGGAAGAACATCCTGCACGTTGGCCCGGGCATTCGATGGGTCCTTCGGGCGCGCCGACGGTGTGAGATCGGTCTCGCTGGTCACAGGAGCCCGTCCAGAAGATCGTCGAGCTCGCCCTGATCAAGCCCGGCGACGGGGAAGTCCGATGGAGTCAGACCGCCGCCGCCGTCTGACGTGCAAAGTGCCACGAGATCCCGCATCCTGTCGAGGTGGGCTCCGGCCATCGCCTTCACCGTCGCCCGATCGTCATGGAGGTCGCTGAACTGCCACATCACGGCGAGCATATCCTCCCGAACTTCTGCCACGATCTCGATGCGATGGGCCCGCCCATTGCGGGGGTGGCGACTCGACTCGTCCCCCGATGAGACCGCCCGCACTAGGCCGCCGTCGTCGACCGACGTCCTCCCGAGATAGTTGAAGAGAAAGGCCGGTTCGGGCTGATCGACCAGCTCGGGAGCCCGATGAAGATACCGCAGCACCCCGTAGCCCAGGCCACCCCGGGGGACGCCTCGCAGCTTCTCTTTCGTCGTGGCGATGAGGCGGCTGTCATCGCCGTGATCGGTGGTGAGCGTGATGGGGTACTGGGCCGTGAACCATCCAATGGTCCGTGACAGGTCAACTCCAGGAATGTCTGAGGGCCGACCGTGTCGTTCGAGGGCGAGACGCACCGCACCGTCCGCCTGCGCATCGAGCACCGGTGCCAGCGCCGCGATCATGAGCTCATCGGGACGGGTCCGGAACGCCTCGTTGGCGTCGCGGAGGAGCAGCCGGGTGGTCTCAGCTTCGAGTTCGACGACCACCGTCTGCTGGGATGCCTCGGTACCCCACGTCGCGGGTGCACCCTCTAGCGGTGCGGCCCCCTCTGCTATCCAATAGTCTCGCTCGCCGGGTATCTCCGCGGACGCAATGGAAGCGATCCAATCCCGATACGACGTTGTGCGCGGGGGTAGTTCGATGTCCTGGCCGGCCGCGGCCTGGCGATAGGCCCGGTCCAGATCGTCGATGAGGATCGCCCACGAGACGACATCGACAACGAGGTGATGAGCGGCGAGGAACAGCAGGTTGGGCTCGCTCGCCGGGCGCGCAATGAAGACCGCACGGAACAGTGGGCCCGATTCGAGATCGAGGCTGCGCTGACAGTCGACGAGGACGTCGTCGACATCGGCTGTGTCGTCGGCTGTGTCGAACGCCAGCGATGCCGCGGGGTCGACGTGTTGCTCCCAGGTCCCGTTCCGGTGCACGAATCGCGATCGCAGCATGTCGTGGTGGGCGACACACGCCCGCAACGCCCGTTCAAGCACACCGGCGTCGACTCCCGCCTCCACGGCGAACAGACTCGATTGGTTCCACTGGTCGGGCACGGCGTGGTTCATCTCGAAGAACCACTGCTGAATCGGACCGATGGGCACAGGTCCGGACACCGGTTCGTCCTGCAGGACCGCCTCGCCGCTGGTTGCCGTCGCGAGTTGCTCAATGGTGGGATGGCCGGCGATCTGTCCGGGGGCAACATGAATGCCGGCCTGGCGGGCTCGCGAGATCATTCGGATACTCACGATCGAATCGCCACCGAGTTCGAAGAAGTCGTCTCGCACCCCAACAACGTCGACGCCGAGCAAGTCCGACCATATCGACGCAAGGACCGCTTCGCGTTCGGTGCGAGGAGCGACGTGCTCGCCGACCCGGCGGGCATGATCGTGGGGGTCGGGAAGCGAACCAACGTTTACCTTGCCGTTCGGCAACCGGGGGATTCCCGGGAGTGACACGACAATGTCGGGCACCATGAACTCGGGAAGGGTTGCCGACAACGTGCCCTTGACGTCCTCGATGTCGAGCTCCACACCGTCGGTGCCGACGTATGCGACCAGCTGGGCAGCCGGTCGCCCCGCTGCCGACCAGCCGAGGGCAACGGCGTCGCTGATGGCCGGATTGGAACGAAGCGCCGTTTCCACCGCAGTGGCCTCGATCCGATGGCCCCGGACCTTCAGCTGCGTGTCGCTCCTTCCGAGATACGTGAGCACGCCGTCACTCCGCCACGCTCCCAGGTCTCCAGTGCGATAGATCCGTTCTTCGACGCCGAGCACGGGGATGGAGACGAATCGCTCGGCCGTCAGGTCGGGCCGACCGAGGTAGCCGGGCACCACGCCGGAGCCGGCGAGGCAGATCTCTCCGGCGAAGCCGGGCGGGACCGGATTCCCGTGTTCGTCGAGGAGGAAGATCCGCGAGCCCGCTATTGGCCGCCCGATGGGGAGGATCTCGTCGGCTCCGGTCGCCCGGTGAGCGGTACACCACACCGTTCCCTCCGTCGGACCGTACTCGTTGTGAAGCGCAGTGTCGGGCAAGCGTTGGCGGTGGGCCTCGAGAACCCGGGCCGGGCAGGCTTCCCCGGCCACGATGGCGACTCGAAGCGAGTCGAGCTGGCCACTCCCGGCATGCTCGAGCAGAACCTCGTACAGGGAAGGCAGGCACAACGTGTGTGTCACCCGTTGCTCGTTCGCCAGGGCCAGCAACGAGATGACATCCCGTTCTTGATCTGGGGCCGGCAGGACGAGCGTCCCGCCGGTAGTGAGGGTCCAGAATATCCCGGCCACCGAACTGTCGAACGCAAACGACGACAGCAGCAGAAAGCTTCCAACCGGCCCTTCGTAATGCACGCTACGGGCCGCGGTCGACCGCACGAGGTTCTCGTGCGTCACGGCTACTCCCTTCGGGCGGCCGGTCGATCCTGACGTGTGGATGACGTAGGCGAGATCGGACTCAGTTGCTGGTAGACGGATGGCCGGGTCGTCGGATGGATCGTCGACATCGATGAGAATCGTCGTCACGTGCTCGGGAACATCCGGAGCCAGGGCCGAGGAGGTGAGGACGAACTCGATGCCATCATCGGCGAGGAGGTCCTGCAGGTGGGCGGCCGGATAGGCGGGATCGAGGGGAACGTACGCACCACCGGCTTCAAGGATGCCCAGCAGTCCGGTAATCATGTCGGCCGACCTGGGCAGGTGCAGGCCGACCAGTCGGTTGGGCCCGATTCCCGCCTTCGCCAGTCGAGCGGCGATCGCCTCGGCTCTGACCAGAAGATCGCGGTAGCTGGTGGAACCGGCCGGGTCGACGAGGGCGGTGGCCTCGGGAGTTGTCTCGGCAACCCGGCGGATGAGTTCGTGAATGGTGGTTGCATCGCCGGTGCTGTCGGGACCGGCCCCTGCGGTCCGCAGCCATGCGTCGGCCTTCTCGTCGGTGAGGCCGTACGAGGCGAGGCGTTCAGTCGGGCGGGACGCCATTGAGGTGAGCAGGGCACCGACCTGCGAGCCGAGGCTCTCGATGGCCGGACCGGAGAACGTGGCTGTGTCGTAGACGAACAGAACGCGGATCGAGTCGCCCGGCAGCACGAGCACGGCGAGTGGGTAGTTGCTTTGCTCGAGGTAGGTGCGCTCGCCGATCTCAATCCCACCGAAGCGATTTGACTGCTCGCGGCGGGGGTAATTCTCGAACACGAGGATGCTGTCGAAGAGCGCCTCGCCGCCTTCGACGTCGCTCCATCGCTGAATCGAGGCCAGCGACGACTGCTCGTAGTCGCGGGTCTCGATCTGGCCACGCTGAATACCGCGGAGCCACTCACCGAGAGGCTCATGCGGTCGAGCCTCCACGCGCTGCGGGAGGGTGTTGATGAACAGGCCGGCGGCGTGCTCCACCCCGGGAAGAGAGGAGGGTCGTCCGGCGACGGTGGTTCCGAACACCACGTCGCTTGAGCGAGTCCATCGCGAGAGGAGCAAGGTCCACGCCCCGAGAAACACGGTATTCAAGGTCACATTGAGTTCTCGGGCGGCGGCTGCCAGGGCTTCAGAGGCCGGGGCTCCGAGGTCGAGCGAATACGTCGCGTAGCCGGATGCGTCCGCTTCTGGTGGAAGACCCGGAACCTCGAGGCGGTGCGGCTCGGTGAACCCGGCCAATCGCTCAGTCCAGAACGCCTCTTCCCGGCTCTCATCTCGTGCCAGATAGCCGGCAACGAAATCGCGGTATTTTGGTGGCCGGGCGAGCTCCACGTCCCCGGGTCCCTCGAACCCGTACCGGCCCAGGAGCTCATCCAGGATCAGGTGCGCCGACCAGCCGTCGACAATGAGATGGTGGAACGACCAGATCCACTTCCACTCGGCCGGCCCGAGCCGCACGAGCGCCATCCGGCAGAGCGGTGCCTGCGCCAGATCGAACCCACGACGGCGATCGTCACCGAGGAACACCTCGAGCCGACGATCCTGCTCGGAGCTTGCCAATCCGTCCAGGTCCAGATGGCTCCACTCGGTGTCCGACTCACTTCGAACGACCTGGAGAGGGTCATCGAGACCGTCCCAGAGGAAGGCGGTCCGCAACGTCTCGTGCCGTGCAACGACCTCACCCCACGCCTGTTCGAGCCGGGCAACGTCGAGCTCGCCCGACATCGGGGTAATGATCTGGTTGACGTATACCCCGGAATCCGGGTCAGACAGGGTGTGGTAGAGCATCCCCTCCTGGGTGGCCGTCAGCGGGTAGACATCGTCGACGTTCTGCAGCGCCTGGCTCATTGCCGGTTCTCACCGCGGCTCGAGTCAAGGATCGAGGCAAGCTTTCCCAAGCCGGCTTCGTCGAGCCCCGCCAGGGGGAAGGCCTCTGAGTCGTCCCCCGGCTGGTCGACGAACCTCAGCAGCTGATCGACGGCCTGTTCGACAATCGATTCGAGCCGCTCGGCCGCAGCGCCGTGCGTAGCCCACTCGATGGTCAATGCTTCGCCGTCGATGTAGGCGTTCACCTCGGCGCCGAAGATCCGGTTGCTTTCCGGTGGCCGGACCAGCTGGAGGGGTCCTGCAAGCACGAGCTCCCCCTCCTCAGCCCCCGCATGGGTGGTACGGCCGAGATAGTTGAAGACAAGGTGTTCCCGGTGGTCCAGCGCCACGCTCGCACGAACGCGTTCCTCCGGATGGAGATACCGCAGCACGCCGTAGTCACGGCCCGACCGAAGAGCCGTCGAGAGCTGGTCGCGAACCGCCACGGCAACCGCCTTCGGGTCTGAGGCATCCGGTACCTCCGCCACGACCGGGAACAGGCTCGTGAACCAGCCCATCGTGCGGGTCACGTCCATGTCGGCAGAATCCGACTCCCGTCCGTGGCCCTCGAGGAACAAGCGGGTCCGGCCGGTGTCCAGGGAGGCGCACAGTGCCGACGTCAGCCCGGCAATGAGCACTTCGTCGACACCGAGTCCGGCCTCTGTCGCGTGGGCAAGGATCCGGCTCGTCGTGTCGGGATCGATCCGGTGGTGGCCCGTTCGTTCTGCCGATCCGGGATCGGCCGACGGCCAGCCCATGACGTCGGTGGCGGCAATGTTCTCCCACTGCCCGGCGTCGAGGTCCGGAGCGGATGCGGACAGCCGCTCCGTCCAATCCCGAAGCGAAGTGGTGACGGCCGGAAGAACCGGAGATCGTGCCCCGTCTACGGTTCGGGTGAGGTGCCCGAGATCATCGACGATGTGGGACCACGAGACGGAGTCCACGATCAGGTGATGTGCGACGAGGGCCAACTCGGTGGTGCCGTCTGGTGAGACGACAAGTGCGGCCCGCATCAACGGCGCAACGGCAAGATCGAAGGGCGCCAGCAGAGGCGAGTCGAGAGGGATCTGCCTTGAGGGCCCGTCGTCGTCCAGCTCGAGCACCTCCAGACGAATCGATGGAACCTGATCGGCGACCGAGGACTCCCATCCGTTTCCGTTCCAACGGAACGATTGGCGGAGGGCATCGTGATGAACGACGAGTGCATCGAGCGCACTCCGAACGGCTTCGAGATCAACGCCGGATCCCGTCGCGATGCGCACGGCGTGATGGAAGCGCTCAACATCATCGACCTCTTCGAAGAACCAGTGCTGAATCGGGGTGAGCGAGACGGTTCCGACGATGCGCTCCGCCCGAAGGGCATCAGCGTTCACCGCCATGGCAAGATTCTCGATGGTGAGCTGCTCGGCCAGTTGGTTCATCGTGATCGGAAGGCCCTGCCGATGGGCCCGGGCGATGATTTGCACGGCCGAGATCGAGTCGCCGCCCAGATCGAAGTAATTGTCACGGATTCCGATGCCGTCGACGCCGAGCACCTGTTCCCAGATACCCGTCAGGGCGACCTCATTGTCCGTTCGCGGCGCAATGAACGTAGTCTCCATCTCCGGCCGCTGGTGGTCGGGGGACGGAAGCTCCCGACGATCGACCTTTCCGTTCTGTGTGAGCGGAAGGACATCGAGCCGCACGAACTTGTTGGGGACGAGCTGCCGGGGCAGTGTCGCCGCCATGTGCTTCTTGAGCTCGGGTGCCGGGATCTCCTCGGGCGCCACGTAATAGAGGACGAGCATTCGGCCCGACTCAGAGCTCGTGACATCTTCCGGGAACCCGATCTCCTCGAGCATGCGCGCTACCTCGGCAACGTCGATGTCGTCATCGAGTTCGGCGAGGGCGTCGTCCCGGGTCTTGTGGCCCATGCGAACGTCCCAGCTGTACGGCAAGGCATAGTTGTGATAGCCGCGCACCTTCCGGTGGTAGTAGATGCCGACATCGTTGATCAGACAGTTGGTGGAGCGCCCGGTATCGGTCGGCCGCGACCAGGGGACTCGCTCGTCCAGATAGGTGTACAACTCATCGAGCCCGACATCGACGAACCGGTAGAAGTCGACGAACTGGACCTTTTCGAACACGTCGTCGTCCTCAAACATCGAGACGTCAAGCAACCGCTGAACGGCGTCATCGACCCGGTGGTACGCCTTACGGGCCTCGAGCACGTTGGCGTCGATCTGATCGGAGCTGACGGTCAGTTCGGTGAAGAGCTCGGCGGTGAGGCGGGTCTCGAAGAACTGTCCCCGCGAAAGACCGGTGACGATGTAGGGGATGTCCTCGTCGAGGGCCGTTTGCATGCTGAGCGTGTAGATCGTCTTGTAGCAGCCGTTGCAGACGTTGCCGAAGCGTTGCAGGCTGTCCACGAAGATGTCGTTCATGGCGGGCGTGGTCATGTACCGGTGTTCCACACCGAGCGCTTCGACGACCCGCCCGATGTTGCCCTTGGCCTGATCTGAGATGTATCCATTGTCCAGGGTGAGAGCAAGGACGCGCAGTCCCATGTCGACCAACCGGCACAACACGTAGGTGCTGTCCTTTCCTCCGCTCAGCAGGGCAACGCAGTCGTACTTCCCGCGCTCGCCTCGCTGCGAGGTCAGCACCGTGGCGAGCTCGCCCTCAGGCTTGAAATACACCCGCGCCTTGCCGCTGTAGTCCTCGAAGGCCCGGCATTCGTTGCACACCCGCTCCGCGTCGAATGAGACTCCCGGATAATCAGAGGCAAGCCCGCAGCGCACGCAGTGGATGAGGTCCTCGGAAGCTACCGGGTCGCCGTGCTCCCACAGGCGAGCGGCTGTTGCGGTCACGTCCGGATGGGAAGCGAGGGCGGCTTCGATCTCCCCGAGCTCCACCCGGATGCCCTTGATCTTCACCTGGTCATCCCGTCGACCGAGGTACTCGATCGTGCCGTCGTGTCGGAGCCGGGCAAGGTCTCCGGTGATGTACAGCTTCGATTCGCCCAATCCTGTGACGGCTGGAAAACGAGTCTCGGTGAGGTCGGGTTTGCCGACGTAGCCGCGGGCCAACCCGGTACCGGCCAGCCATAGCTCGCCGGGAACGCCCATCGGAACCGGACGAGCTGCCGAGTCGAGAACATACGCCCGCATCCCGGCGATGGGCCGACCGATCGGGACGCTGACGCCCTGATCGGTCGCAGGGTCGTAGGTGTGGACGATGCAGCCGACGGTGGCCTCAGTGGGACCGTATTCGTTGTGGATGCGAATCGCACCTCCAGCGCTCGCATGGATCCTCGCTGCGGTCGCCGTTGGGAGATCCTCGCCCCCGAGGATGAGCTGGCGAATCCGGCTGCCGGCCAGATCGCGATCTGCCAGCAGAGCAAGGTGCGATGGCGTGAGCTTGACGATATCCACCTCGTCTTCGCCAAACACCTCGAGCACCGCCAGATCGGCGGCTTCGGTCGTCGACGGATAGGCAACGATCGATCCGCCCGAGGCCAGCGGAACGAAGATCGATGTGATGGTCAGGTCGAACGTGAGGGGCGTGAAGAGGGGAAAGGTGAGGCCGGGGCCGTAGAAACCGGCCGCCCACGAGATGTAGTTGACCAACGAGCCACGCTCGACCATGACCCCCTTCGGCTCGCCTGTGGAGCCCGAGGTGTACAGGATGTAGGCCAGGTCTTCGGGCGCGGCGTGCGGGCGTGACCCCACCGGTGCCGTCGCCTCCAACAACGTCTCGAGCGTCTCGATCGAGGAGTCAACGTCGAGGGACTCGTCGGCAAGGATCATTGAACAGCCCGCGTCGGCCGCCACGTAACTGATTCGCTCCACCGGCCAGGCCGGATCGATCGGGACGTAGGTTGCCCCCGCCCGCAGGATTCCGAGCATGGCGATCACGGCCCGGGCCGAACGGGGCAGAGCCACACCGATCACTGACTTTGGTTCGATGCGGGCGGCCAAGCGCTCGGTGGCGGTGTCCAGTTCGGCGTACGTCCAGGTGATGTCGCCTTCCCTTACGGCCGCCGAATCCGGCATGCGGGCTACCTGGTCGAGGAACATGGCGACCACGTCCAGAGGAGCGGCGCCCGGCGCCTCGCCGGCGGCATGGGCGAGCACCTCGATTCGTTCCGTGTCTCCCAGCAGGTCGACTTCTTCGATGGTCGCGTCCCAGTCCTCGACCATGGCGTTGAGGATCGATTGGAAGTGCGCAGCCAGAGCGGCGCGCTGCTCCGGCCCCAACACACCGGTCGCCACGTCGAACGCCACTGTGAAGCGACCGGTCCGATCGAAGTCGAACACCTGGATGCGGAGCTGGTGATGGGCGTCAACGCTGTCGGGGTGCAGCCACCGGGTGGCAACCCGGTTCCCGGCAAAGCTCGCGAACTCCATCGTGAGGTAGTTGAGGACCACATTCACGTGGCGGTTGATGTCGGGGTCGGCGTGACCGGGCCGGGCCAGTCGCAGGTAGTCGAGGGTGGCGGATTGGGCTTTCCTGTGGAGCGAGGCAAAGGTCTCATCGCGGTCGGTGGTGACCTCGATGGGAAACAGCTCCATGAGCAACCCGGCCGAGGATGCGAACCGCCGATTCACCCGGTTGTGGGCAGGTGCCACCACGGTGATCGTCTCCTGGCCCCCGATTCGCTTGAGAAAGGCAAAGGTGGCGGTGGCAAAGATCTGGAGCAGACCGAGATCACGGGTGAGCGCCCCGTTGCCCGGCCGGTCGATCAGATGGCCGATCTCGTCGCTCAGGCGTTGCGAGAGCTCGATCTCGATCCGTTCGTTGTCGGTGCCTGCGGCTCCCGTAGGCCGTCCGTAGAGAGGGGGCGGGACCACCGTGAGATTGGGGTTCGTGTCTCTCTTCTCGGCCGCCCCGGATTCGTACTCGACGTAGGCGGCAACCGATGGCAGCGGTTCGATGCCGTCCTCCAGTCCCGAGCGGGCGGCGATGTAGCGCTCCTCCAGGCGCCGGAACAACACCTCGACGCTTCGGGCATCGGTCACCAGGTGATGCTGGTTCAAGTACCAGGCAAATTGGTTGTCGGCACACTTCAGCAAGGCAGAATCGAAGGTGGTCGCTTCGATGTCGAGTGCTTGCTTCGCCTGCTCTTGCGCCCAGGCGAAGGCAGACGTCTCCGGGTCGGGGCGGTCACTGACATCGATGACAGGCAGATCGAAATCGACCCGAGGACGGACCTCCTGCCAGGCAGCACCCTGCGGGTCCCTGATCACGGTGCGCAGGGCCTCGGCGTCGTCCACCAGTTGGCCGAACGCGAGCCGGAAGGCGAATACGTCGATCGCGCCCTCGATCACAAACAGGAACGCCGAGTTGTAGAGCGGGTCGCCCGGATTGAAGTTCTGGCTGGCCAGCATGAGCCGCTGCGCGCTCGTCAGGCCCAACTGCTCAGTCATGTCCGTACCTTCTCAGATACCTGTCAAGTGCGTCGATTGATTGGAAATTCTCGACGACGAGATCCTCATTGGGGATCGTGATCGAGAACTCGTCTTTGATGAAGAAGACCAGGCGCATCACACTCATCGAGTCGATCCGGCCGGAAGCAAGGATCTCCTCGTGCTCGTCCAATCCCTCCTCGGGGTCGATCAGCAGTTCGGCACTCACGTATTCCATGATCGTGCGGCGTCGCGTGACCATCGTCATGCGGCGGCTCCTCGCCCGAGCGGCGCGGCGAGAACCGACCCACTCTGGTCGCGCGCCCAATCACGGCCTGTCATCGCGTCTCCGTCCCTGTAATCCGTGGCGCGCATCGGCGCTCCCCGCTCCCGTTCCTCACCCAAAGTATTTGCATCCTCACTCAGGGTAAGAGATTTTCGCGTTCACGGTATCCGTATTCTCACGGTATCCGAAGCCGCACTACCCGGCGGATGAGTCCGGGGTTGTCGGTCGCCGACTGGACGTTCGTCCGGCATGGGGCCGGCAGCGATCCCGTCGCATCACCCTCACGCGCTGATGGGCCCGCCCTCGATGGTGTTCTGGATCGCCGGGCGATCGATTTTACCGTTGCGGTTGGTCGGGAACGACACGAATTCGCGCCACCCGGTCGGGATCATGTACGACGGGAGAATCGGATGCAGGTCGCGTCTGATTCTCGTCGGCGAGACCTCTTGCCCCGGGCGGGGGATGTAGGCACAGCTCACGCTGACGCTGCCGAACGTGTCGTCCCGCACGGGAACCACCACTGCGTTGAGCAGATAGTCGAGCCCGCTCAATGCCGTTTCGATATCGCCGAGCTCTATCCGGTACCCCCGGCTCTTGATCTGCGTGTCGGATCGACCGTGGAAGTGGTGGACTCCATTCTCATCCACCGAGGCGAGGTCGCCGGTGCGATAGATGGTCCGCCCCGGGTCGTTTCCATCGGGAACGAATGCCGCCTTTGTCTTGGCCGGATCCTCCCAGTAGCCGGGACTGAGTCCGGCTCCGGCGATGAACAGGTCGCCGATCTCCCCGGTGGCGGCCGGCTCCATGTCGGCGGTCATGACGAGGAGTTCCTCGCCGGGAAGAGGACGGCCGATCGGCACCGCCGAGGTTGCATCAGCCGGGATGTCGACCACATCGTGAAACGAGCTGGCGACGGTGGTCTCCGTCGGACCGTAGAGGTTGCTGAACCGGGCATGGGGTACCCGCTCCATCCAGTAGATGAGGGTAGCGGTCGGCAGGACCTCACCGCAGGCAAGCACCCGGCGCAGGCTGGGATAGCCCCCCTGTGGAATGGCATCGTGCTTGGCGATGTACGTGAGGATCGACGGAACCGAGAACCACTGGGTCAGCTGCTGTTCGGCGATGAGGCCGCCAATGGAGGCCGGCAACAGGTTTGCTTCGGGCGGAACAAGGTGGAGGGTTCCTCCCGTCCCGAGGGTGCCGAAGACGTCGAGCACGGACAGGTCGAAGTGAAGGGGAGGATGGCTCGAGTTGCGGTCACCTGCCGCGAGGCCGTAGTGGCCCACGGCCCAGTCCACGAAGTGGGTGGCGTTGGCATGGGTGATCGGCACCCCCTTGGGCTGGCCGGTCGAACCCGACGTGTACATGACGTACGCAAGCTCGGATGGATCGATCGCATGCAACGGACCGGCCGGTGCCGATCTCCACTCGTCGTATCCCAACCCGGACGTGGCTCCCTCCGCGCCGTCCATCATGCCGACCAGGCATCCGGGTGCCAGCCGGCCGACCGTGTCGGCGGTGGCGCTGTGACCGATGAGGGCGGCCGGCCGGCTCGACTCCACAACGGCGGAGAGACGCGAAGCCGGACTCTGCGGGTCGAGGGGCACGTAGGCGCATCCTGCCTTGAGCACCCCCGCCAATGCGACGATTGCCTCCGGGGACTTTCTAAGGAGCAGGGCCACCCGATCGCCCGGTTCGCAGCCTCTGTGACGGAGAGCATTCGCCAGCCTGCTGCTCGCCTCATCGAGCTCCGCGTAGCTGATGTGCTCAGACCCCATGACCACGGCAGGAGAATCGGGCCGCACGGCGGCCACTTCTGATAGTGCGGTGTGGAGGAGTTTGCTCATCGGGTTGGTCTCGGTGGCCTGCGGTTGCAGCGTAGCGAGCGACCGCCCGGCCGGACGGCGCCATTGATCGGGCCGCCGGTGCGTTCCACCGCTTGTGCCGACCGGCCCTGGTGGTCACGCGACGGATCGATACATGACCACTCCACGCGCGCACTATCGATACTCAGAGTCACGAAACCATGGTATCTTCATCTCCGAATTTGGCTACAGGAAGGCGGGCGCGTGACTGCGCTCTGGAACACTGAGGCACACGCCGTCGAAATCGCGCCGCCGCGAAATCTCCCGTCCTTTGCGGCATTCGCCGTGTCCCATCCGTCTGAACCGGTTCCCGCCGTCGACCCTGCCGAGGCGAACCTCATCACGGCCTCGATGGTGCCGGCGAGACGAGATGCCCTCGCCCGGGGTCGGGCAGCCGCTCACGCGGCGCTGCGAGCGATCGACCTCGACTCCGGACCGATTCTGTCGGGCCCGAATCGGGAACCACTGTGGCCGGACGGTGTCACCGGCGCGATCACACACACCGCGGGATTTGGTGCCGCCCTGGTGGCACCGACGGCCGCCACTGATGGCGTCGGGGTTGATCTCGAGGAGCGCCGGCTCACCCCGGAACTGTGGGACCACCTGCCCCGGCCGGAAGAGCGGGAGTGGCTGGACGACCTGGCCACAGCGGAGCGAGAGACTGCGATCCTGGCACTGTTCTCAGCCAAGGAATCGGTGTTCAAGGCGTTCTTTCCCAGGGTTGGAACCTTCTTCGGATTCGAGCAGGCCTCCCTCTCGCCGACGCCGTCGGGGTTCGTAGGCCACCTCCTGGACGGTCTGGACGCTGACTATCCACGGGACCGTACCTTCGAGATCACGGGAGGCCGGTGCGGGAACCTGGTCCTCACCTCGCTGGTGTTGCCCAAGACCCCGGGGAGCAAGCAATGAAGTACATCCGGCGGCCGCTATGGCCCCGTATTGAGAGAAGGCGGATAGGAGCGGAGCATATGACGAAACGGGTAATGCGGGGCGCCACGGTGATGGTGCTGACAGTGATAGCCGCGACGTTGGTGATGGCCGGTGTGGCCGGCGCCCACCAGAGTGGCGAGAACTACCTCTACCTCGACATCTTCGACTCGGAGATCGACGGCGAGATCCACTACCCGGTCGAGGACCTCAATGAAGTTCTTGGCGCCGACATTCCGGACGACGCGGATGGCGCCAAGATGTGGGCAGAAGCCAACCCTGACCTCATCCACGATTACAGCGCCGCCCACATCGCAATGTCGGGCCTCGACGGCTCGTCGTGGCCCATCGTTTTCGGCGATTTCGATGGCCTGGAGGGTGCAGACGGCGCCTACCTCATTGCCGCTTTCGACGTCGACAGGGAATTCGAAGAGGTCCCGCGCCAGTTCGTGGTGACCTACGACGCCATCGTGCACGCCAAACCCGAGCGTGCGGCATTACTTGCCATCGCAACGGACTTCGGCTCCGGAACCTTCAACAACGAAGCCGACATGCTCCTGCGCTACTCCCCCAACAACGTCACCCAGACCGTTGATCTGGGCGATACCTCGTTCTTCAGTGGGGTCACCGCGGTAATCGAACTCGGCGTGGAGCACATCCGGATCGGGACCGATCACATCCTGTTCATCCTGGCGCTCGTGCTTCCCTCGGTGCTCATCTTCGGCCGAGCACCGGGCTGGCAGCCATCCCCGAGCTTCGGCGCCAGCCTGTGGCGGGTGCTCAAGATCGTGACGATGTTCACGGTCGCCCATACGATCACCCTGACCCTGGGCGGGCTCGGAATCGTTGAACTCCCCTCGGCGCTCGTCGAGACCGCCATCGCCATCTCCATCATCCTCGCCGCCCTCCACAACATCCGGCCGGTGTTCGTGAACAAGGAGTGGTTGATCGCGTTCAGCTTCGGTCTCATTCACGGGTTCGGATTCGCCGGGCTGCTATCCGATCTCGGCCTCACGCAGAGTCGGCGGCTCGTATCGCTGCTCGGTTTCAACATCGGGATCGAGATCGGCCAGGCAGTCATCATCGTGCTGGTATTCCCGGCCCTGTACCTGGCACGGCGAACGAAGGGGTACCTGCCGGCAATGTACGGAGGGTCGCTACTCCTCATCCTGATCGCCTCAGTGTGGGCAATCGAGCGGGCGTTCAGCGTCGACCTCGGCACAGAGTGGATCATGGATCGGGCCTCCGTGTGGCCTCGCCAGCTCATCCCCGTAGCCATCGCCTACGTGCTCGCGACGGTGGCGTACCGAAAGGGCCGGAACAACGGCGAGCTGCTCCCGCTTCCAGAGGCGGCGGACAGTTCCATCCTCGCCCCCCAACCGGCAGAGGCCTGAGTTCGGAGCCTCCACGGTGCAGTAGATCGGTCGCCCGGACGGCATCCAACCATGAAGAAAACCGCTGTGTGGACAGCGGTTTTCCTCGTCGGGCTGACTGGATTTGAACCAGCGACCTCTTGACCCCCAGTCAAGTGCGCTACCAAACTGCGCCACAGCCCGTGTC
>JABDLU010000030.1 GCA_013002865.1 Acidimicrobiia bacterium | reverse complement strand
TGCCTTCGTCGCTCTCGTCGCCGTCGTGGCGGCTTCGTGCAACCCGGCCAGCGACGCCGGTACGTGTCGTGAATATGCCGCTGAGGTTGGAGAGCTGATTCGGGAGACATCGACGGCGGGAGAGATTCAGGACTTCCTGAACGCCACCGAGAGCCACGTCGCCGAGCTGATCCTGGCGGAACGCAACAGCCCCGACGCCGAGTTGTGCGCCGAGGCTGTTCTGGAGGCCACCTTCACGGCGGCCGATCGAGAGTTTTCCGAGCAGTTCGAGAACTAGAGGAAGCGGCGGGCCCGGGCCATCTCCACCCGGGCGTTGAGCAGCTGCGAAGAAGCATCGAGCCGGTCGGCGAACGGAGCCTGCTCGGCCCGCAAACGCTCGTGACGATCCCAGCTCGCCACAAGGCGCTGGAAGGCCTTATCGAAGTTGTTTTGCACCTTGCACCACCTTTCCTGGTTGACAGTGTGGCTATCGGTTTGATTGTACGGGACCTTGAACTCATGCATCCCTGTATAGCAAACTAAGAACCGATATCTACTATGTTTTCCATAGCACCTAGGCTAAGAAAGTTAACGTATCCGTTGACGGGGGACCATCAAGCGTCCGTCTGCTTTACCAAGTGGGGTTTTGCATGAAATTCGACGACATCACCTGGATGCTGCTGTCGGCTCTGCAGCGCGACGCCCGCCTCAGCTACAAGCAGCTCGCCGAAGAGGTCGGGCTCACTCCCCCGGCGGTAGCCGACCGCCTGCGGAAACTCGAGCGCGCCGGGGTCATCGAGCGCTATGAAGTGCGACTCAATCCCGACCGGCTTGGGCTTCCGATCATCGCGGTCATCCGGATCAGCGCCCACGGTCAAGAGATCGACGACGCAATCCAGGAGATCCCGGAGATCCTCGAGTGTCATCGAGTCACCGGAAAGGAAAGCCACGTGATCCGGGCCCGGGTGGCGAGCACGGCGCATCTAGAGCAGGTCCTGGTGAAGCTCGCCCCCTACGGGCCAACCGAAACCAACATCGTGACATCGTCGGTTGTGCCCCGTCGCGGTGTGCGGCTGCCACCGGGCTACGGCGCCACCGCTCCTGCGGTTTGAAACCGGCCTCCCCGGGCCGTCACGGATCCCGGCGGTGACCGATCGGCGCCGATCCATCGGCGAGCGTGGCCTGGTCGGTCTCAGATAGGGGGATGGAACCGTCTGCATCGTGCAGCCCCCGGTGTACCGCCAGCAGCTCCTCCCACTGGGGCCGGGCTTCTCGATCAGCCACCTCGACGGCAACGAGATGGTGCGTGACCGGACCTCCTTCGCGGTCGAACTCCCGGGTGGCACGGATCACCTCGGCCGCCTCCGCGTCGATCCGCTGATGCTGGCGGATGTGATCCTGCCACGAGCTCAGGACCATGACCTCCGTCATGCGATGCGGATCTTCGGCGTTCCGGTACAGCGCCCAGCGGTACGCCCCGGTACGGAGCCGAACCAGCCGGAGGCGGTCCATCGCCTGCAGGAATTCTTCCAACTCGGCATGTCGAATCACCCAGGTATTGACGACCATGACCGGTCCGCCGCTCATGTCGAACTCGTGAGGAGTGAGGTCCCAGTCGGCTGGTGGGTCGGTCGCCACGACCTCGCCGAGGGCCGGCACCCCGAGCCGAACGACGACCAGCCCGAAGCCGATCGCCACCGTAGAGAGCACGACCACGGATCCCGGCGAACCGATCAGATCGCCGAGGGCGCCTCCCACGATGGACCCGATCGGCAGCAGGCCGACGAACGAGAGCGTGTACAACGACATCGCCCGGCCCCTGATCCAGGCGGGGGCGAGCAATTGAACGGTGGCGTTCAGCGTCGACAGCGTCCACACCCAGAACACACCGGCTATGAACATCGCCAGTCCGGTGAGGAGCGGATTCCGGGACAATCCGACGGCGGTTCCGGCGATTCCGAAGCCGACGATCCCGACCGGCACCATGTGTCGCCCGAGTGACTCCTGCGCCCGATGGCGACTGAACGCCGCCGCCAGCGCGCCGAGTCCCATCATCCCGAGCAGGAATCCGTACATAGTGGCCCCGCCTTCCAGAGCCTCCTCGGTGACATTGGGAAGCAGCGACTGGACAACGGCAGAGGTCAGCGCAAAGCCGGCCGCAACGCCGAGCAGGCGGCGAAATGGCGGGGTGAAGCGGGCGAATCGAAGCCCGAGGGCGATGGCGTTGCGCATCGGATCAGGCGAGTCGGCCCGCTCGGGTGCCGCCCGCCACGACAGCAACACCGTGATCACCCCGACGTAGGAGACTCCGTTGATGAAGAAGGCCAGATCGGGCCCGGCCGTTGCCACGATGAGACCGCCGAGGGCGGGGCCGATAGCCCGGGCAACGTTGAACGACACCGAATTGAGTGCCACGGCGCTCGCAACCAGGCCGCGCGGGACGAGGTCGGGAACCATCGCCTGCCAGGCCGGCAGGTTGAGGGCCAGCCCGGTCCCGAGCATCAGCCCGAGGGTCAACAGAAGTCCCGGGGTGATCTGGTCGAAGAACGCCAGGACCGCCATGCCCAGGGCAGCCGACCCCATCAGCCCCTGAGAGACCAGCAGGATCTGGCGCCGGTCGACGGTGTCGGCCAGCGCTCCGGCCGGCAAGGCCAGGAACAACAGCGGAAGCGTCGACGACGCCGCCATGAGACCAACCCACAGCGGTGATCCGGTCAGCTGCAGCATGAGCCACCCGGCGGCCACGGTCTGGAGAAACGATCCGACGTTGGACACCACCGACGCCATCCACAACAGCCGGAACCGGGAATGGCGCAAGGGAGCGACGGATGAGGTCATCGAGGCAAGACTCGCACATCCCGCCGTTTGAGGCGAGCGTGCTACGCGGTCGGCAGTGCCGTCAGCGGCGGAGGATCCGGTGCGTATGGTTCCTCGAAGTCGGGCGGGCCGGTTGGGCTCTGACCGTGGCTGATCCAGCGGGTTGCGAGGTAGTCGTGCAGTTCCCGACACCAGTCCGAGGCCGACGCGATCAGGAACCGGTAGTGGTGGGCGTCATCGTCACCGATCTCCCAGGTCGATGCCCGCAGTTCGAATACCGGGATGGTGGAGCGAATTTCGCTGCGACGCACCAGCCAGACGGCATTTGTCCGTTCGGGGGTCTCGTCGCCCGGCTGGCTTATGAGCAGCGAAAAGTTCTCCCCGGTGAAGGCGAGAGACCGCGTCACCTGCGCAACCAGCGTCAGCGGCTCCCACTGGGAAAGCCCGGGCCACCAGGCGAGCACGTCGAGCGTGATCCGGGGGAACCCGTCAACGGTGCGCTCCGGCCAGTGGGCGGCGCCTTCCAGCTGAATGCCGGCCGGGCTCTCCTCTGTTTCGTCCGGGTGAAGCCTGGTGTTGACCGTCTCAGCGAGGCGCTGGACAGGTTCACCGGCGCCGTTGGTGCCTGCCGTCTGGTCGGAACTGTCGACCGTTTCCGACCCGGTCGTTTCGTCGCCTCCGTTGGATTGGGCGGTCAGTCGGACCGGAACGCCCGGCCGGCACTGCTCGTGGGTGAAAACGGCGAGAGCGGCGACGGCGGGTCGATCGAGATAATGGTTCAACGGCTCACGCATCTCGGTGGTGATCTCGCCGGCGTCGAAGGAGTCGAGCACGGCTTGCATGGCGGGCGTGAACTCTCCGACCGCATCGATGGCCGTCAGCGTGGCGTGGGCGAGGGTGATCGTGTCTCCGACCGTCATGCCGAGCCGCTCCCCCTCCTTGAGCAGCTTGCGCACCCGGGCACTGCCGATGGTGAGGCTGCGACCGCGATAGGCAACCTGAGCAAGGTCGCGCAACGCTCGATCGTCAACCGCATCGAGACCGCGTCGGTAGCCGACTCCCATCAGATTCCTCTCGTGTTGCCACGATGAAATCTACTCGTCGATTTTCGCGACCTTTTCACTCTGGGTGGGAACAGCGAACGCGCCCCGATTGGCGGCGCAGTCGATCAGCCGGCGGTCAGCTGCGGGCCTCGACGAGAGATTTGAGCTTGGCGAGACCACGCTCGAAATCCGGGCCAACCATCGCATCCATGCTCTTGAATATGCCGATGACGCGGGTCATCAGGGTGTTTCTGCCTGTCATCGACCACGTGACCGTCGTAGCGTCGCCGCGGGGTTGCAGAGCGAAGCTGGTCGTGTTGCTGGCCTTGAAGGGCTTCAGGAACTCGAGTGCCATCTCCACCCGCTCGTTCTCCTTGGCGTCTGTGATTTCGAGGCTTCCCCGACCGACCTTGCGATTGCCGTTCCACTCGTAGCGGGCGGTCACTCCCGACTCGGCACCGGAGTAGGTCTTCTCCATGGCCGGGTCGATCTCCTCCCAGGGCGACCATTCGCCCATGCGGTGGAGGTCGACGATGTGCCGATAGATGTTCGCGAGTGGAGCATCGATGCTGGTGGATCGATGAACGGTGAAGGTGTCGCTCATCGCGACGAGGTTATCCGGTTTCAGGCGTCGGCAGGTGCCAGATATCGGTGACCGTGTGCCGGCATCTCGGCAGTCCCGAGATTGACGACCACCCGGCAGCCGGGGTCGCCGACGGCAATACGCTCCTCGAGAACGACCGTGGCTCCACCGCTGTTGCGGGCCGCAATACCGCCGAACACACTGGACGTCATCCGGCACAGCGCAGGCGACTTGGTGACGGCTTCGCCGAATGGGCAGCGCGTGTTGCCGAGGACGATCCGGTCCTCGGACGCCTCGATGACATAGAAGCCTCCGTCGATGGCGTGCTTGAGCCGCACGTAGCACTCGGCCAGCTGCTCCGCCGTGAGGGAACCTGCTACCCGGGCGGCCCGGCGATACTCCTGCTCCATCTGGCTGCCGACGTTGGTTCCGACCTGAGCAACGGCCTCTTCAGCCGAGGCCGGGCCGTGGCGCCGTTCGAGCTCCTGAGCCAGTTGCACCACCAGCGCACGCAGAAAGGACTCCTTGCCGAAACCGGCTGCGCCGGCTTCTTCCATATCGGGAAGCACGCCGCTGGTCCGACGCGGCGGATCGGCCGATTCCTGCGGTGGCCGGCGAACGGTCAGCGCAGCCTGGGTGCGAGTGCCGCCACCGCGCCGGGCTGCCAGCTCTAATTCGCCGGCCAGGGCGCTGGCAATGGCCAACCCACGGCCGCGCTCGGCCGACCCGTCCGGCATGGCGAGGTTGGAGCCGTCGAATTCACCACCGAGATCCCACACGGTTAGCACCGGATGTTCGCCTCCCCAGTCGACCGAGATCCACATCGGCCCCCCGGCATGCTCGGCGGCGTTGTTCACGAGCTCGGCAAAAACCAACTGACTGCCTTCGATATCACCACCGTCGTCGGCATGTCGGCGCAGGTAATCGCCGAACTCGTGGCGAAGTTCGCTGAGTGCCTCGTGATCGGCCGAGTCGACATACCAGTCCATCGAATCGAGTGTAGATAGATCCGGCGCACAACAACCGGGATCCCGGTAGCGTGCTGCCATGCCCGGCGAGCCCAACCAGCTGCAAACAGCCCTTTCGGGTGATCCCAATCACCGGCTCCAGCTGGCGCTCGACGCAGGCCAGTTCGGCGTGTGGGAGTGGGACCTCGCCACCGGTGCGGTCAGCTGGACTAATCGGGTGTTCGAGTTATTCGGACTTTCCCCTGGCGACTTCGAGCCGACGCTCGAGGCTTTCACAGAGTTGGTAGTTGAGGAGCATCGCGCCACCGTCCAGGCGACCATTGCCCGGACCCTCGAAGCGGGCGAGCCCTACCGGGTGCAGTTTCGCGCCAACCATTCGGACGGCGATGAGCGGTGGCTGGAGGCATGGGGAGAAGTCGTGCGTGAGCCAGGCGATCAGCCGGTCGGGATGATCGGCCTCGTCGCCGATGTGTCGGTTCGCCTCGCCGTCGAACAGGAACGTACTGACCTGCTGGTCAAGGAGCGTATTGCACGCACCGAAGCCGAAGCGGGCCGACAACGTCTCGATTTCCTGGCACAGGCCTTCAAGGCCATCGGCTCGTCGCTCGACCTCGAGTCGACGACACAACGCGTCCTGCGTGTGCTGGTCCCCGATGTCAGTGACTGGGCGGCCATATATCTCAGGCGCGACAACGTAATCGTGCCCGCCGGTGCGACCCATCGGGATCCAGAAGCCGACCGGGCGCTCAAGGCGCTCATCGACGCCTTTCCCGTCGACGAGAGCACCGAGGGCGGCGTGGGTGAGGTCTTGCGAACCAATGCACCGATCCTCGGTGCCGATCCGCCCGATGACGTACTTGATCAGTACGAGCTCACCGACGAGCAGCTGCGGCAGATCGAATTGATCGGCATCGACTCCTACATCACCGTTCCGCTCATTCATCAGGGAGCGGCTATCGGTGCGATCGCACTCGGCGTGGGCGGTGAAGACCGGGCCTATGGCACCGGCGACCTGGAGCTGGTCGAACAGATCGCAGACCGGGCGGCAATGGCGTTCCGGAACGCCATCCTCTTCGAGGAGCGGGCATCCATTGCCCGGGTCCTGCAGCGCAGCCTGCTGCCGGCAGCGCTGCCTGCCATCGCGGGCGTTGAAGTCGCAGGCAAGTACGCATCGGCGGGCGGCGGACTCGATGTCGGGGGCGACTTCTACGACATGTTTCAGATCGATGAAGAGCGGTACGGTCTGGCCATCGGCGATGTGAGTGGGAAGGGCCACGAGGCCGCTGCCGTAACGGCGCTCACCCGGCACACCATTCGAGCGACGGCGCTGTTGCGCAAGCGGCCCAGCAACGTCCTTCGTGCCGTCAATGAGGTCCTGCTCGAACAGTCGGCGGAGGACCGGTTCTGCACGGCTGTGTATGGAGTGGTTCGTCCGAACGGCACCGGTTGCGAGATCGCTATCGCGCTTGCCGGCCACGTGCCTCCCGTCGTCGCCCGAGCCGACGGACGGATTGAAGAGATCCGCAGCTCGGGTGTCCTGCTCGGCATGTACCCGGATCCGGAGTTCGAAGACCGCACCGTAGTCCTCGGGCCCGGCGACACGCTCGTCCTGTACACCGACGGGCTGACCGACGTGAAGGTAGGCGACGGCATGCTGGGACGTGACTGGATCAGGGACGAGTTAGCCGTCACTCACAAGCTCAGTGTCGCCGAAATTGTCGCCGGGCTGGCCGACAACGTCGCTCGCTCGGGAGGCGTGCTCGTCGACGACGTCGCCATTCTCGCCCTGCAGATACCCCGACGCGACTGAAGGCCCGCCGAAGCGGGCCTCCAGCCATGAAAGTGTTTCCGATTGCCAGTTCCAAGCCAGAACGGAACAATCCTTTTCTGACGTGCAACCGGCAACTTGAGACGTGAAACTTGCCGAAGCTAGACGGTTACCCGATCCCGGATGGTCGCCCGGTAGATCAGAAGAGCGACGACGGCACCGACTATGGAGCCGATGATTCCGGAAGCGGCTACGTCGATGTTCCCATCGAAGATAAGGTTGGCGAGAAAGCCGCCGACGAGCGAGCCGACCAAGCCAAGCACCAATGTGCCGAGAATACCCATCGGGTCCTCTCCGGGCACCAGCAGCCGTGCAACGGCACCGGCGATGAGCCCGACAATCAGCCAAACAATGAATCCCATGATTTCCTCCTGTGTATGGATACCTGCGATTCGAGTACCCGCTAGGAGGTTGGCTTAAACCACATTTCAGAGCTCGAGGAGGATTCCCGCTCCGCCTGCGCTCTGGAACTCAACGCGGTGTGCCAATGCGTTCAGGACGTCTGAGGCAAGCGACGCCTCGAAACCGTCCGGGGGCCACGCATCAGAACTGGCGTCACCGTGCAACACCAGTTCGACGCCGTGGGGGCCGGAGTTGATCCGGGCGGAAAGACGGGATGTTCCCGGGACCTCGAGTAGGAGCGCGGCCGCTTCGTCGACCGCCAGGCCGGCGTCCGAGACGGAATCGATCGGCGCCTCCCCGCCTGCTACAGACATCGTCACTACCCGGAGGATCTGGACGTTGGAAGCCTCGGCGGGCAGTTCGACGAGGACGGAACGGGGCATACTCGTATACTACGGCCCGGCTATCCGAGAAAGAGTGCTGGTGAACATCGACATCGACGTCGCAGAGAAAGCCGACTGGACCATCGTAACCGTTGTCGGCGAGATCGATCTGGCTTCGGCGCCGAACCTGGAGTCCACGCTGGCCGACCGCATCGGGTCAGGCGTCAAACTGATCGTCGATCTGGACCGTGTCACCTTCATCGATTCAACCGGGCTGCGTGTTCTCATCTCATCACATCGAGAAGTCGAGAACCACGGCGGCAGCTTCGCCGTCGTTCCCGGAAGCGGACCGGTTGCGCGACTCCTGGATCTAACCGGCGTCGATCAGCAGATGCCGATTCACAACAGCGTCGAGTCAGTCACCGGCCCGTGACGAGTCCCGGTCCTGCGGGCACCTTCCGCCTCGAGGTCCCGGCCGATCCTGAGTACCTCTCACAGCTGCGAGTGTTCGCCGCCGCAGTGGCCCGCAGGTTGGGAGTCGCCGACGATGGGTGGCTGGACGACCTGAAGCTGCTCATTTCGGAAGCGGCCACCTACGCGCTCGGCATAACCACCGAGCGCCTCACCCTCGAGATTGCCCCAACGGCCACCGGGTTCGACTTCACCCTCAGCCCGGTACCGGCCTTCGGGCAGTCGGGCAGCGTGCCTGATCCGTACGACGTCATCACCAGCCTGGCCGACATCGCCAGCCACGGCGATGATCGGCTGGTCCTGGCGCTGACCCGTCCGTGAACAACCTCCCGGCCGACTCAACCGAGGTCGTCGAACGCCATGGCGACCTGGCCCGGGCACTGGCCCGCAGGTTTCGGGGCCGGGGCGAGCCGATCGAGGATCTCGAGCAGGTGGCCATGATCGGCCTGCTGCAGGCATGGGATCGGTTCGACCCCGACCACGGCAGCCGGTTCGAGAGCTTTGCGTCGGTGACCATCGTCGGAGAGCTCAAGCGACATCTGCGCGATAAGGCGTGGACGGTTCGCGTCCCGCGCGGTCTGCAGGAGGCCAGCCTCCGCGTCGGAAGGGCCACCGGGGAGCTGAGTCAACGGTTGAAACGAAGCCCGACCATCTCGGAGGTAGCTGCCGAGACCGGACTGACCGACGAGGAAGTGATCGAAGCCTTGCAGGTGGGTTCGGCCTACACGCCGGCGTCGCTCGATGCACCGGTGGGCGAGGACGACGGCGGCGTCCTTCACGAGTTGATCGGGGATGAGGATGAGATGCTGGAGATGGCGGGGCGCTGGAGTGATGCGGCCGAGCAACTGGCTGCATTGGACGGCCGGTCGCGCAAGATTATCTACCTGAGATTCTTTCAGGACCAATCCCAGAGCGACATTGCCGAGCAGCTCGGCATCTCACAAATGCACGTATCTCGACTGCTGCGCCGCTCGTTGGATGCGATCCGGTCAGGCGTAGCCAGCTAGGCGCCTGTTCGTACCAGCTCGAACCAGACCCGGGTTGTCGGCCCGGACTCGATACCCCATCGGTCCGCCAATCTGGCGACCAGGCCGAGGCCGCGCACTTTGATCGTGTTGCCATCGAACCCCCTAGGCGCCAACGGAAAGATTCCCTCGTCCTCGACAGTGACGGAGAGCCTGTCCGGTTCGTCGTAATTGATGGTGAGGGAGATGGCACCCTCACCATGCTTGATGGCGTTCGTGATCAACTCGTTTGTCATCAGAATCGCGTCATCGACCGGGGTTGCCTCGCCGGGCTTGCCCCACCCCCGGGCGCCGAGGAACTTCGCAAGCCGGTGACGGCCAGAAGCCGCGGCGCCCGGTTCCCTGGGGAGCTTCATGCGAAACGCATGGCGGGGTCGGGTCGGCTTAGACAGCGTCCCAGTTTTCCAGTCGCTCATGGATTTCGCGGATGGAGTTGTATTGCTCCTGTACAACGGTCCGCAGTTCGGACGGAAGGTCGTTCTCGAGGGCCGATTCGTACGACGCGATGGCAACGCTCTCGCCGGTCGCAGCGGCACCAATCACGGCGTCGTCGCCGGCCACGGCTTCGAGGGTTGTCAGCCAGGCCCGATGGACCGTCCCGGTACCGGTACCGGGGTCACCCGTCGTAACGTTGTACTCCGCTCCGAATTGCTGCAAGGTGGCGAGAAAATCAGCTCGCTGGCGAGACCACAACTCGAAGAGTGGCTTGGCCACGGCGTCTTCCACCAGCTCGGCTGAGCGCTTGTGGCCCTCCACCCCATCGGCGGCAATGTCGATGAGAGACTCGAGGGCTTCTCTAGTCCGGGCGTCGTCGGAGTCGACGGTATCGGGTACGGGGGGCGTGTAACTGCTCATGGTGAAACCTCCTGGGTTCGGGTTACGAGCCGTTACCCGACCCACTGGAGCCCTAAACCTCGAGCCTCACGGCGGCGGCGAGCCGATGAGCTCCACGACGCGCTGGGGGAAGGGGATCTCGATAGCGGCTTCGTCGAGGCGAGCTTTCACCTCGAGCGCAACCTCGTGGCGCACCCGCCACTCCTGAGCCTTCGGAGCCTCGTGCCAGAAGAGCAGCGCGAAGTTGATGCTGCTGTCGCCAAACTCGAGGGCACGCGCCTGCGGAGCCGGATCGTCGAGAACCCCGTCGACGCTGTGGAGGGCTTCCATGAGCACGTCATGGGCCGCAGCCAGATCGGTGTCGTACGCCACCCCGACCGCCAGGGTGGTCCGGGTCTTGCCAAGCTCGGTCCGGTTGACGATCGGATTGCTCCACACCATCGAGTTCGGCACGTACACCCGCTGACCGTCATAGGTCCGGAGGGTCAGAGCCCGCAGCTGGATGTCCTCGACCATCCCGGAGAGATCACCGGTGACGATCTCATCGCCCTGGCTGAAGGGACGCCGGGCAGCCAGGAACACCCCGGCCACGAAGTTGGCGAGCACATCCTGAAAGGCCAGAGCGAAGGCCAATCCGAACAGGCCGGCGATGCCGAGGAGCGGAGCCAGCGAAACCCCCACCTGACCGAGGGCGTAGATCAACCCGAAGCCAAACA
>JABDLU010000015.1 GCA_013002865.1 Acidimicrobiia bacterium | reverse complement strand
CGCACCCGGCTCCCGACGGAGCGACCTCGGTCACGGAGGTGGGAATGTGAGAGCACATATCGGCCATCTGTCAAGCGTACCGGTTCCCTCGTCCCACCATTACGTCACCGTGACGGAACAATGCGCTATGCCCGGGCCAGGGCTGTACGGCGGCCCGGCGGTATTTCTGGCAGGCTCAGCCGGGGTCGACCCGCAAGTGCTCGAGGCGGTCGCGGGTTCCCGGCGGAGGATCGCTCAGTTCGATGACCTTGCTGCGATGGTGGGCACCGGAGGCGATCGACAGCTGCCGCGGCCTGACGTGCAACGCCGAGGCCAGCAGCTTCAGCACGGCGCGATTGGCTCGGCCGTCGACGGCCGGGTCAGTGACGGAGACGACCAGCGCATCGGCGGGACCCCAGGTACCGCCGACCGATGTCGACCGGGCACGGGGTCTCACGCGCACCTCGAAGCGGAGAGAATCGGCCATCGCCGGCAGCGTAGGGTGGCGGACGGCTCGTCTGTACAAGCGCCCATAATTCACGTTATGTAAAGTAACACACCGCTGCTCGCTCCCTCAGCTGATTCGTCCGGATTCGTACGCCAAGATCACGACTTCGACCCGATACCTTGCCTGTATCTCGACACCGAAGAGGCCGCCGGCCGGGAGCAGAAGCTCGGCCGAGCCGGCGGCCTGCCCTTCGTCGTCGCCACGGTTCGACCGCTACGACTGCAGGATGTAGAGGTTGAAGAACCCACCGTCGACGTCCGACAACGAGACCGACCTGAACCCGGCCTCGGCGGCCATCAACTCCAGCAGCCCTGGCCGGAGGACGGTACCGATCGCAGCCGAGTCCGCTTCGGCCTTGGATGCCGGCAGGCAATGAGTCACGCTCCAGCCGTACATCATCCGCTCCAGTTCATCGCCGGGCGCGATGAACCCGGCGGCGACCTTCTCATCGGCGATGAGGACGACTCCCCCGGGGTTCAGGGCGGTGCGTGCGGCCCGCAGCGCATCAATCGGTGCGGCCAGATCGTGCAGTGTTTCCACAATCAGGACGAGGTCGAAGCGCCCGTGATGCCCGATGGCAGCTGCATCGGCGCTCTCAAACCGAACGTTGACTCCCAAAGCCGCGGCGTTAGTCCTGGCGTCTTCGATGCTGGCATCATCCAGGTCGAACCCGACGATCTCGCTGCGGGGAAATGCCTTCGCAAGGGCGATCGTCGACCACCCCGTACCACACCCGAGATCGGCAACCCGACCACCGTCCCGCAAGCGAGCCACCGTCTCGGGCACGTCGGCTAACCACTCCGAGGCCAGCTCGTTTATCAGCGCCGGTCGATTGATGCCGCCCTGTCCATCACGAAAGGCCTTCCCGTAATGCGAATAGGGCACTCCCCCACCGGATCGGTACGCAGCTGCAACCTCAGGTAGCGCGTGACCCACCCCAGCGAGCATGTCTGCCAACGGTGAGACGTGGCTCGGATCGTCGGCGTCTACCAGCACGGCGCGCTGCTCTGGTGACAGTGAGTAGCGGCGCCGGTCCCAGGGCTCATCCCCTGCGTCGACGCCGACCAGGCCTGCCACCGCCTGCTGTTCGAGCCACTCCCTCGCGTAGCGCTCGGCTATGCCGGAATGCGCAGCCAACGCAGCCACCGTCCGTGGCTCAATCAGCGCGTCGTACAGACCCAGCGTGCGCCCCAGGTGTATCGAGAACATCTCGAGAGCCCCGGTGGCAGACTCGACGATCCTCTCGTCGAGGGTGGTTGATCGTGTTGTAGTGGTCATGTCGCTACTCCTCTCGTTGACCGTTCACACGAGAGGCGTGAGATTCAGCACGATTCTGTGAGGCGGAATCTCACGTTCGGTCCAGCGTCACGAGGCCGGCTCTCTAGCTGAGAGACCCGAAACCTCCCATCGCTCGGTGGGCTGGGGCTGATAGGAGCAGAACCGCCCAGTCTTGATCGACGTGCGTAGGTGGGACGCCAACCGCTCATCGGCCCGACTGATCTTTTCTACGGCATCCCGGATACGATGTGTGACCGCGGATCGGGCACGCTCGGCAGGTTCACCGACGGTTCGGCTTCGACCCCCTAGCCCGAACGAGGAGGTGAGTTCGGCCACCAGGAACTCGAGCTCGACCCGGAATCGGGTCGCCGACTCCTCGTCACCGAAGGCAACGGCCGATTCGATGTCCTCTTCCAGCTCGGTGATTCGCTTCTGGTAGTTGCGGCGAGAGGTCGCATCGAGGACCGGCCCGGCACTTCCCGACACGACGGCCGCCCCCATCAGATCGAGAGCCGCCACCTCCCGGCCCGGCTGAACCAAAAGCCGGACCAGATCCGCCATCCCCTTGATGGCGACGTGCTGGCTCTCATGCCCATGGAACACGAACACGCAGACATCACCGCCCAGCCTGACCTCATTTGGCAGATCAGCTTTCGTCTCGACTTCCGCCGCCCTCCGAAGTCGGTTGGACAGCTCCGGCGGCGACAAGGCGGCAACGGCCGGATCCGGCGCAACAGCGCCGAGCGATTCGAACAACTCGACCTCGAAGCCACTGAGCGCACCGGCCACGTGGTCGGCTCGCGCCGCCGCCGCGGCGTGTGCTCCCTCGCCGTCGCCGGACTGTCCTAACACGGCTGAAGCCGCCAGTAGCGCGATCGCGATCGCCGTCTTGTCTCCAATGTCGTGGAAACTGTCGAGCGCCTGGGCTGTCTCCCTCGCAGCAGCCGCGAGGTTTCCGGCCCGCAGTGACGTCATACCGAGCGTCAGGCAAGCCGAGCCGATCCCCCAGTCGTAGGCCATCTCAGTCGAGGCCTCCAACGCCTGTTCGGCAGCCCGCCTGGCCTCGATCGGGTCACGTCCGATCTCATTCCAGGCGATGAAGGCAAGCGCAATGGGTCCCAACAATCCGAATTCCTCCGTGCGCCGATACACAGACCACATGCGGTCGAGTCCGGACGCGACATCGCCGGAGCGCACCTCCGTGACGGCTAGATGAAGTTCCATTTCGATTGCCACAGCGTCGCTCCCGACCTGGCGGGCTGCCGCGATCCCATCGGTGAAATGATCCGCCGCGTCGCTCCACCGGCCGTCGCTCCGGGCAATCTGGCCCAGTGTGCGGTGTCCATAGGCGCACCCGCGCACGTCTTCGTAGTCAACGGCCGTGCGCGCCGCCCGTCGGGCGTTCTCCGCCGAACCGGCGCTGCGATGAAGCGCTGACAGAATGCCGTGAGTCGGACCCAGATCGCCCGATCCCACCCATCTCCCGACAACGCGCTCCACGAGTTCGGCGGCCTCGGCCTGGTAACCGACGTCCTCCAACCACCACAACGCCTCGACAAGAGCCACACTGGTGTGCGGGCCCGGATCCCGGTTCAAGCTGTGGGCGAGTGCGGCCCGTATCAGTGAGTAGTTGCTCGCCAATGTTTGCGTTGTCGCCGGATCGGCGGTTTCGGCCAGGACCCGGATTGTGGCGGCTACATCGCACGCGTGTTCGACCAGGCGTGCGACAGCAGACTCCTCCAGATCCCTGCCATGCTCCCGAGCAAAGACCCTGATCGTCTCGAGCATGCGAAAACGTGAGCCGGCCGTCCCCGCCTCATGTCTGAGCAGCGATCGCTCGGCCAGTGTTCCCAATCCCCGTGCGACCGTATCGGCATCAAGTGAAGCGATCGCCACAGCAGCGTCTCTCGTGAAGGGCTGAGGCAAGAGTGACAACTCAGAGAGGAGTTGCTGGAGTTGGGGGTCGAGAGCCCCGAACGACCAGGCGATCGCTGCAGCCAAACTCTGATGCCTGTCGGGGCCGCGTGGCCTGGTTCTGGACAACAGGTCGAGCCTGACGGCAAACTCGTCAAGCATCTCACCGGGCGTCATGGCCGCCAATCGCGCGGCGGCTAGTTCAAGCGCCAGCGGCAAGCCGTCGAGTTGCCACACCAGCCTCTCGACCATGGTGGCGTTTTCGACCTTGGCGCCGTAGCCGCGACGTGACGCTTCATACCGGAAGAGCCGCTCAGCCGGGGACGGCGATCCTTCGGTCCCCAGCGGATCGATGGGAATGGTCAACTCGCCGGGAAGACCAAGCGCCTCGCGACTCGTGGCGAGGACGCGTATGTCCGGGACCGCAGCGGTCGTGGCAAGGATGAGGGAGGCGGCCGCGTCGATTACATGCTCGCAGTTGTCGAGCACGAGCAAGCCACTTGCATCTCCCACGAAGTGGCTGAAGGATCGGAATCCGAGAGCTCCTGCCACACCTTCCGTCAATGAAGCCGTCCCGCCGTCGAAGGCCGTCAGGTCAACGAAGTAGCTGCTCTCGTTCGACCTGCCGATTGCCCTGGCAAGGGCTGTCTTGCCGACCCCGCCGGGTCCCGTCAGTGTCACGACCTGCTGCTCTGCCAGGGCGGCTTCGATTGTGGCAAGCTCATCCGTTCTGGCGATCAGCATCTAACAATGATTGCAAATGGTCGACACCCGTGGAGGCGGGCTCCGGAGTATGGGTTGACGACAGTAAACCTGGATTGGCTCTCCGACCCGTTTTGCCGGACGGGGCGCCGGATATCGCCTCCTCGATGTTCGGGAATATGGACCGCCGGGTCGCGAGATGGGCCGCCGAAGCCGTTCGCCCCCCTCACGTCCCGCCAATCAGGGCGGTCACCCACCTGGGTGGCACCGAGGTTGCCGTCGCGGCTGGAGGTCTGGCCGGACTGGTGACAGCAATCACAGCTCGTCACCACAGACGGAGTCTTGGCGGGGCATTAATCAATCGGTTCGGTTTGGACCGAGGCCAATTGGGGTAGACGTCGGCGGCGCCGATCCGGCGCCATCAGGAGGACGACATGAGCGGGGCAGCCACAAGCTCCACACTTCCGGGAATGGGAGCAGTTCAGGCCGACGACGGGACAACGTTCCGGGTATGGGCTCCCAACGCAGATGGAGTCGCGGTCATCGGGACATTCAGCGAGTGGGACGAGTGTCCACTCGAAGCAGAAGACGGGGGCTACTGGGCGGCCCACATTGAGGGAGCCCAGGCCGGGGACGAGTATCAGTTCGTGATCGGTTCCGGCGACGAGCAACTAAGCCGGATCGATCCGTACGCACTCGAGGTGACTAACAGCGTCGGCAATGGCGTCATCCGGCGCCGCGACGGCTACGACTGGCTGGTCCCGGACGACTACCGCACTCCCCCAAAGAATGAAATGGTGATTTACGAGCTCCATCTGGGCACCTTCACCGAAGAGAAGACCGAACAGCCTGGGAACTTCACGTCGGCCATCGCTCGACTCGATCATCTGCAGCGGATGGGCGTCAACGTGATTGAGTTGATGCCCCCTATGGAGTTCCCCGGCGCCCGATCCTGGGGGTACAACCCGTCCCACCTGTTCGCGATCGAAAGCGACTACGGCGGACCCGATGCATTCAAGGAGTTCATCAAGGCCGCACACGAACGACACATCGCCGTGGTCCTCGACGTGGTCTACAACCACCTCGGGCCGAGCGATCTGGATCTGTGGCGGTTCGACGGCTGGAGCGAGAACGACGGGGGCGGCATCTACTTCTACAACGATTGGAGAAGCGAGACCCCATGGGGCAACACGCGTCCCGACTACGGACGGCCCGAGGTGCGCCAGTACCTGAGGGACAACGCCCTCATGTGGCTGGAGGACTACCGCATCGATGGCCTGCGGTGGGATGCCACCGGATACATCGCCAACGTGTGGGGCGGGTCGGACCCCGGCGCCGACCTCGCGGACGGCTGGAATCTCATGGCGTGGATCAACGATGAGATTCGTGCCAGTCAGCCGTGGAAGGTGACCATCGCCGAGGATCTGCGGTCGGCACCGGCCGTGACTGCACCTACGGTCGACGGCGGCGCAGGGTTCGACGCCCAATGGGATGCTCAATTCGTCCACCCGGTACGACACGCGCTGATCGAGCGCGACGATGCCGGCCGCGACATGGGTGTCATCGCTCGCGCGATCGAACACCGCTATAGCGACGATGCCTTCTCCCGGGTGATCTACACGGAGTCACACGATGAGGTGGCAAATGGCAAAGCGAGACTCAACGAGGAGATCTGGCCGGGGAAGGCCGATGGCTGGCATGCCCGCAAGCGCTCGGCCCTCGGTGCCGTCCTCGTGTTCACCGCTCCCGGTGTTCCGATGGTCTTCCAGGGCCAGGAGATGCTCGAGGATCAGTGGTTTCGCGATGACGACCCCGTCGACTGGGAGCGTCTGGACACCGAGTCGGGAGTCGTTCGTATGTACCGCGACCTGATCGGCCTCCGGCGGAATCTGGATGGCCTCACTGCAGGGCTCATGGGACAACACGTCCGGGTTCACCATGTCAACGATTGGGACAAGGTGCTCGCGTTTCACCGATGGAGCGGAGGCGGACCTGCCGACGACGTCGTGGTGGTCATGAACTTCGCCGACCGGAGGCATGCGGCCTATGAGGTCGGCCTGCCGTCCCCGGGCAGCTGGTCGGTGGTGTTCGACAGCGATGCACCGGTCTACCACAGCGACTTCACGGGCAGCGGTCCGGCCTCCGTCGATGCCGTCGGTGCCGGACGAGACGGTATGCCGGCGGCAGCCCACGTCGGATTGGCTCCCTACTCGGCGATCATCCTCGCGCGCTCGTGACGCGTCGTCCCGCCCCCCAGCCGTTTCGCCGTGCCGGATGGCGGGTAACGCACCCCACATGTTCGAAGATCTCGATCGGCGGGTGGCGAAGTGGGCCGCCGCGGCGGTGGCGCCCCGGCATGTCGCGGCCATACGGGCAGTCACCCACCTCGGCGGAACCGAGGTAGCCATCACCGCCGGTGCACTAGCCGGGCTGGTGGCGGGGCGGCGGGCCCGCTCATGGCGACCAGCCCTCCACCTCGCCGTAGCGATCGGCGGGCAGAATCTGATCCACAACCTGCTCAAGCGGGCCACGGGACGGCGGCGGCCGGACGGCCCCCATCACTCGTACTTCGCCGGCGCATCGTTTCCCAGCGGGCACACATCCACCGCGGCGGCTGCCTGGCCCGCGATTGTCAACTGCGCCCTACCGAGGGGCGGCCCCTTCCCGACGGCCGCTGCCTTCTCAGCCGGCCCCGCCGTCGGGGCGACGAGAATCTTGCTCGGGGTCCATTGGCTGAGTGACGTAGTGGCCGGCCTGGCGGTTGGATGGGGCTGGCTGGCTCTAGCCAACCGGCTCCGGCGGTGACCGGCCGATCGACCAACCAGCGCAAATTGGTGGGGTTCTCGGAGTTTCACTGCCCCGCCCCTAGGGTATTGGCCGCTCGTGGAATGGTTATCTGATCCCGCCGCCTGGAGCGCGCTTGCCGCACTCCTGACACTCGAGATCGTTCTCGGCGTGGACAACGTCGTGTTCATCTCGATCCTGGCCAGCAAGCTGCCGGCCCATCAACAAGACCGGGCCAGACAGACCGGCATCCTGGCTGCGGCCGGTATGCGGGTGCTCCTCCTCCTCGCCATCGGCTGGATCATCACGCTCGAGAGCGAGCTCTTCTCGGTGTTCGACCGCGGATTCAGCGGCAAGGACCTCGTGCTGTTCGCCGGAGGTCTCTTCCTCATCTACAAGGCCACCAGAGAGATCCACCACAAGCTCGAAGGTGAGGACGAGCACGCCGAGGCCAAAGTGGCTCCAACCTTCGCCGCCGTCATCGCTCAGGTGATGCTGCTGGACCTGGTGTTCTCGATCGATTCGGTCATCACCGCCGTGGGGATCACCGAGTACGTCCCCGTGATGATCATTGCCATCCTCGCCGCGGTGGTGGTCATGCTGGTGGCCTCGAAAGGGATCTACCGATTCGTCAATCAGCACCCGTCGGTCAAGATGCTGGCCCTGGCCTTCCTGCTGCTCATCGGAATGACGCTCATCGCCGAGGGCCTCGGCGAGAAGATCCCCAAGGGGTACGTCTACACTGCCATGGCATTCTCGATCTTCGTCGAGCTCCTGAATATCGGAGCCCGTCGCCGGCGGAAGAGCGACCCGGTCCATCTGCACGACAGGATGACCCCCGAGCCGACCTCGCCCTACCGTCAGGGTTCCCCGCTGGAGGCTTCTCAGACCTAGAGCGGGTGGTCAACCGGTAGCGAAACCTCCGCATTCACAGGAAACCCGACACCACTAGGGTGCCTGCGCAATGGATGTCGTCCGCCGCAACAACGTCACTGAGGGGGGCAACCCCGCCGGCCGGCC
>JABDLU010000007.1 GCA_013002865.1 Acidimicrobiia bacterium | reverse complement strand
GCCCGGCGGAAGCGCCGGGCTCTTCGGCGTCCGGGGTACGCTCCCCGGATGCTCATCGACTCCCGACAGCTCTGGCTGGCCGGCACCAACACCTATGTGACTGCCGCCGAGCAGGGTGGCCTAGCAGTGGTGGTGGATGCGCCACCCGATCCCGACGGGGTGGGGGAGCTGCTACGGGCACACGATCTGACACCGGTCGCACTCCTCCTCACCCACGCCCATATCGACCACCTGGGAGGGGCGGGCTCGCTCAGCCGAACATATGGCGTCTCCGCTTACCTCCATCCCGACGACGCCTGGCTGGCGGAGTCGCCGGAATCCCAGTTGCAGGCACTGTTCGGGATGGTGCCGCCGGGCGACTATGACCCGCCCGAGCAGTACGTGGACCTAACCGATGGCGAGACGCTCGAAATGGCCGGACTGTCGCTCGAGGTTGTCCACACCCCGGGTCACACCCCCGGTCATTGCTGTTTCCTGCTCGGAGATGAAGGCATCTTGTTCTCGGGCGATCAACTCTTTGCCGGCTCGGTGGGGCGCACCGACTTGCCCGGCGGAAATTGGGATCAGCTCATCGAGTCGATGACCACGCGGGTTCTCACCCTTGACGACGATTTCGAAGTCCTGCCCGGCCATGGACCCACCACTACGATTGGCCGGGAACGCCGCACCAACCCCTTCCTGCAAGGCCTCGCATGACCTTCCGGCCCCCCAAGGGCACCGACGACATTCTTCCGCCCGCGTCACAGGCGTGGCGGCGCGTGCTCGGGACGTTCGACTCGCTGGCCGAACGGTATGGCTATGAGCTGGCCATCACGCCCATCTTCGAGGCGACCGAGGTGTTCGAGCGGGGGGTTGGGGAGGGAACCGACGTCGTCCAAAAGGAGATGTACACCTTCGAGGATAAGGGGGGGCGCTCCCTCACGCTGCGCCCGGAGGCGACCGCCTCGATGGTGCGGGCCTATCTGGGGTCGGGGAGCCAGACCCCGATGAAGCTGGCCTACTCGGGGCCGATGTTCCGGTATGAGCGGCCCCAGGCGGGGCGGCGGCGTCAGTTTTGGCAGGTCGGTGTCGAGTACCTCGGGGAAGATGCCGCCGGTGCCGATATCGAGGTCATCGAGCTGGGGTATCGCTTCTACCAGGACATCGGTCTGGAGGGCCTCGAGGTACAGCTCAACTCGCTGGGTGACCCCGCCGACCGGGCCGGCTACCGGTCTGCGCTCGTCGACTTCCTCACCGGGATCGCCGACCGGCTCAGCGATGACAGCCGGCGCCGCATCGACACGAACCCGTTGCGGGTGTTCGACTCAAAACAGGATCGCGACAAGCTGGCGGGGGCGCCGCTGCCGATCGACTACCTGTCCGACGCCGCCCGGGCACACTACGAACAGGTCACGGCGGGCCTCGAAGAGGCCGGAATCCCCTTTTCCGAGAATGGTCTGCTGGTGCGCGGCCTCGACTACTACACCCGGACCGTCTTTGAATACGTCGCGACCGGGCTCGATGCCGCCCAGAACGCCGTTGGAGGGGGCGGCCGCTACGACGGGCTGGCCGAGGCCCTCGGCGGCCGTCACGTGCCGGCGGTGGGCTTCAGCCTCGGCGTCGACCGGATCCTGCTTGCCATGGGGGAGGGCGGCGGTGAGCCGGCCCCGCTCGATGCCTTCGTTGTCGTGGCCGATGAGGCCCGCCGGGCGGCCGCCACCGGGCTGGTCCGGAAGCTGCGGGAGACGGGCCTGCGCGCCGACATAGAGCCCGGCGCCCGGTCGGTCAAGGCGCAGTTCCGGGCAGCGGATCGCCGCCGGGCCACCGCCGCCATCGTGGTTGGCGACGAGTGGGACGACGGCGAAGTCACTCTGCGACTGCTCGAGAGCGGCGACGAGCAGCGGGTCGGTAACGACGCGGAGATAATTAGCACGCACATCGGAAGTGAGACCTCATGAACTATCGCGATACCCGTGCCGGTGAACTGACCCGAGAGGACGCCGGACGGACGGTGCAGCTTGCCGGATGGGCCGCCCGAATCCGAGACCAGGGCGGCGTCATGTTCGTCGACCTGCGGGAGGCGACCGGTGTGGTCCAGGTAGTCATCGATCCGGCCTCCCACTCCCAGGCCGAGAGCCTGCGGCGCGAGTTCTGCATCAGCGTGTCCGGCGAGGTGTCGCTGCGCCCGGCCGGAAGTGAGAACCCCGACCTGCCGACCGGGGAGGTCGAAGTGGTGGTGTCCGAGCTGCACATCCTGTCGGCTTCCCAGGCGCTGCCGTTCCAGCTGGACGAGCGGGCGGATGTCGACGAGTTGGTCCGGCTCCGGTACCGGTATCTCGACATGCGCCGGTCGCGGGTGGCGGCCAACTTGCGGGCACGTTCGGTGGCCGTGGCCGCCATGCGGCGGGTGCTGACCGAGGCCGGCTTCCTGGATATCGAGACGCCGACGCTCATCAAGTCGACGCCGGAAGGGGCTCGCGACGTACTGGTTCCGTCCCGGCTTCAACTGGGCGACTTCTATGCGCTGCCCCAGAGCCCGCAGCTGTTCAAGCAGCTCCTCATGGTCGGCGGCTTCGAGCGCTACTTTCAGATCGCCCGCTGCTACCGCGACGAGGACTTTCGGTCCGATCGCCAGCTCGAGTTCAGCCAGCTCGATATCGAGGGATCCTTCTGGGGTCGAGACGACGTGCTGGCGACGATTGAGGCGGTCATGGTGGCAGTGGCCCGGGACGTGCGCGGCGTGGAGCTTGCGACGCCGTTTCCGCGCCTGACGTATCAGGAAGCGCTCGACCGGTACGGCACCGACAAACCCGATCTCCGGTTCGCCATGGAGATCGCCGACCTGTCCGACCACTTCGCGGCTACGGAGTTCAACGCGTTCGCCTCGGCCCTCGAATCCGGTGGGGTGATCCGGGGCCTCAATGTCGGGGCGGCCGGATTGAGCCGGTCGGGGCTCGATGCCCTGGTCGACGATGCCAAGCAAGCCGGAGCGGCCGGGCTCGTTTGGATGGTGGTCGAAGACGACGGCTCGCTCCGGTCCCCGGTCGCCAAGTTCCTGTCCGCCGACGAGCAGGCCGCCCTCATGGAGGCGCTGGCCGGCACGCCGGGAGACCACCTCTTGATCGTGGCCGACCGCGCCCGCATCGCCGCCGAGGTGTTGGGCCGCTTCCGGACTCGCTTCGGCTCCCCGGAGGGTCACGATGAGCTCAACTTCCTCTGGGTGGTCGACTTTCCCGTCTTCGAGGAGACACCTGGCGGTGAGTTGGTGGCCGCCCACCATCCGTTCAGCGCCCCGGTCGACGTCGAGGATATGGCGACCAGCCCGGCCACCGCTATCGCCCAGGCCTACGACCTCGTCCTCAACGGGTCGGAGCTGGGCTCGGGCAGCGTCCGGATCCACGATCCCGATGTGCAGCAGAAGGTGTTCGAGATTCTCGGGATCAGCCCGGACGAGGCGGAGCGACGTTTCGGGTGGTTTGTGGAAGCGCTGCGGTACGGAACGCCGCCTCACGCCGGGTTCGCCGTCGGGATAGCCCGGTTGGTGAGCATCCTGCAAGGTGAGCCGAACATCCGCGAAGTGATTGCGTTCCCGAAGACCCAGACCGGTGTCGATCCACTCACCGGCTCTCCGTCCCCGGTGGACGACCACCAGCTGGCTGAGCTCGGAATCGCGCTTCGGCCGGAAGTGCAGGCCGCCCGCGATGAAGCCGCAGGTTCGGGCGCGGACTGATGGCCGACTTGTTCGAGGCCGAGCGCGAGCAGCGGCGGCTGCAAGCCCAGCCTTTGGCGGCCCGGATGCGGCCTCGCACGCTCGACGAAGTCGTCGGCCAGGAGGCACTGGTGGCGCCCGGAGCAGCCTTCCGCACCGTGGTGGAGAGCGGGCGACCCCCCTCGATGATCCTGTGGGGCCCTCCGGGGACGGGTAAGACCACGTTGGCGCGGCTCATTGCCACCACGACAGAGGGCTTCTTCGAACAGCTGTCGGCGGTGTCGGCTGGTATCAAGGATGTCCGGGAGGTTCTCGCCCGCGCCCGGGAGCGGCTCGGAGAAGGCCTGGGCCGAACCGTGCTCTTTCTGGATGAAATCCATCGCTTCACCAAGGCCCAGCAGGATGGCCTTCTCCCGGGGGTGGAGGACGGCACCATCATTCTGGTGGGAGCCACCACCGAGAATCCCTTCTTCGAGGTCAACTCGCCGCTCATCAGCCGGGCCAGCCTGTTTCGCCTGGCCGCGCTCGAGCCCTCCAGCATCCGCCGGCTCATCCAACGGGCGATCGCTGATCAGGAGCGAGGTCTCGGCAACCTCGGTATTGGTATCGAGGAGAGTGCTGCCGACGAGCTGGCCGGACGGGTGGGGGGAGATGCCCGCCTGGCGCTCAACACCCTCGAGACGGCCGCCACGCTGGCGGCGGGGCGAGGCGCACCGGCCGTCGGCGACGAGGATGTCGAGGAGGCACTGCAGCGCCGGATCATCCGCTACGACAAGGGCGGCGACCGCCACTACGACGTGATCTCGGCGTTCATCAAGAGCCTGCGGGGCTCCGATCCCGACGCTGCCCTCTACTGGCTGCACACCATGCTGGAAGCCGGGGAGGACCCCGAGTTCATCGTTCGCCGGATGGTGATCCTGGCCTCTGAAGACATTGGTCTGGCCGACTCCCGGGCCCTGAGTGTCGCCACCGACGCGGCCTACGCCCTCAGCTACATCGGTCTGCCGGAGGCCGCCTACGCACTCAGTCACGCTGCGCTGTATCTGGCGCTCGCCCCCAAGTCGAACTCGGTGACCCGCGCGATGGGGGCGGCCCGCGACCTCGTCCGGTCCCAGGCCACCACCGAGGTGCCCGCCCATCTCCGCAGCTCGGCCTACCCGGGTGCCGAGCAGCTGGGACATGGGAAGGGCTACCGGTACCCCCACGACGACCCGTCCGGTGTCATCCGCCAGCAGTACCTGCCGGATGGGCTGGAGGAGACAATTCTCTATCGGCCGGTGGAGCATGGGGAAGAATCTGAGCTGGCGGAACAGCAAA
>JABDLU010000153.1 GCA_013002865.1 Acidimicrobiia bacterium | reverse complement strand
CCTCGCCGTGGCCTTCTTTCCAGCTGATCACCGGGTTGCGGAGGACGCCGAGCTTTTCGATCCCGGCGTCGATCACGTCACCCGGCTTGAGATACCAGGCTTCGGGGTCTTCGCTGAAGGCGGCCACCCCGGCGACGGTGCCGGTGGAGACCAGGTCGCCCGGGCTGTAACCGAGGGCCGAATAGTGGGCGACGATCTCGGGGATCGACACCCACATCTTGCTGGTGTTGGACACCTGCCGGTCCTCACCGTTCACCTGCAGCAGCATGTCGAGGTTCTGCGGGTCGCCGACCTCGTCTGGCGTCACGATCCACGGCCCGACCGGGCAGAACGTGTCGATCGCCTTGCAGAACGAGAACACGCCCGACTTCATCTCGTCCCGTTGTATGTCGCGGGCGGTGATGTCGTTGAAGATGGTGTATCCGCCGATGTAGTCGGGGGCCTCCTCGGCGGTGAAGTGCTTGCCGGCCTTCTTGATGACGATGGTGAGCTCGAGCTCGTAGTCCAGCTCCCGCGTCAGGTGCTCGGGGTAGATGATGGGGTCGTCTGGCCCGATGATCGCATCGGGATTCTGGAAGAAGACGATCCAGGGGGCGATCTCGTGGGACCAGTTGACCCGCTTCGATTCCTCCTCGTGCTCCCGGAAGTTCCCTGCGGTGTGAAAGAACTTCTTGGGCACGATGGGCGCCCGCAGACGGACCTGGTCGATCGGGGTTGCCGGGCCCTCTGCAGTTCGGGCCGCCTCGAGCCCGGCATCACCCTGCTCGAAGACGGCTCGCATGTCCGGCGCATCCAGCTCGAGGACCGAGTCGTCCCGGATCACCCCCGGGCGGACAGCGCCGTCGGCAGTCTCGTAGGTGACCAGTTTCATGAGCCGCTCCCCTCGCAATAGTTGGCCGCGGCCACAGCATAGGAAGTGGCCATTCCGACGAGCGATTGAATGGGAACACTCTCCCCTTCTGGCCCGGGCAGAGCTCCGGCGATCGGCCCGTAGTTCACTGATGCGATGCCACGCCGGCTCAGCGTCGAGGCGTCCGACCCCCAGCGGACGTGATCTCGATCAGCGGTGCCGCCGAATGCCGCCGCATGCCCGGCGTCGATAGCGGCGATCACCGGGTGGGATTCGGCGATCTCGGCGCCCGGCACCGACACGTAGATCTCCGAGGTGATCCCGGCCTCCGGGTGGGCGGCCCGCAGCGTTTCGACCAGCTCAGCGAAGGCGGCTTCGGCCTCGGCGAGCGGCATTGTGGGCGGGACCCGCATGTCGATGAAGAGGTCGGTCCGGTGCGGCGTGCGGCTGGCTCGCCACGGGAACCCGCCGTTGATGGCGGCGATGTTGAGCGCCCCGCGGCGCTCGTGATAGCGAGCCCGCTCCTCCCACTCGCCTGCGAACCCGGCTACCGCCTCGACGACGTCCTGCATGCGAATGATCGAGTTCTCGGCCAGGCGGCCCGGTACGAATGCGGTGTGCATGAACGGTCCGGCCGTCGAGATCCGTGCCCAGATCGTCCCGAAGTGGCCCAGCACCACCTTCTGCTCGGTCGGCTCACCCAGGATGCACGCATCGGCGGTGACGCCCTCCGCCATCAAGTGGCGGGTCCCTACCCCGTAGCCCCGGTACTCGGCTCCGGTATATTCGCCCCACTCGGCCTTTTCTATCTCTCCGGCGACGCCGGCCACGATCAGGTCGCCGGCGAGGCGGACGCCGGCGTCACGCAGTGCCCGGACCGCTTCCACGTAGCAAGCCACCGCCCCCTTCATGTTCATGATGCCCAGTCCGAGGATCACACCGTCCCGCATCACCGGATTGGGCTTGTAGCCCGGCCCCTCCAGCCAGGGCTCCTCGCCGGAGTACGAGGTGTCGAGGTGTCCGTTGAACATCAGGGCCGGACCACCCCCCGCTCCGGGCAACCGGCCGACGGCGTTGGCGCGGCCGGGCTCGATGGATTGGAGCTCGGCCTCCATTCCGGCGGCCGTCAACTCGCCGGTGAGGTATTCGGCGCACGCCTGCTCAGAGCCGGTGAAGCTGGGGATGGCAATCAGCTCGGCGGCGGTGCGGACCAGCCGGTCCTCATCGACGGCGCCGGCGATGGCCGCGGCGAGGTCGGTCACGTCCGAAAGTGGGGGAGAACCTCGGTGCCGAAGAGGGCCAGCTGGCGGGCCCGGTCTTCCCCCCACAGTTCGAGCATGATGTGGGAGCAGCCGGCCTCCCGGTACTCCTCGATCTGAGCGATGCAATCGGCCGGTGTTCCGGCGATCGGCCGGCACTTGTCGAGGATCTCGTCGGTGACCATCGCCTTGGCGGCGAGCCGGCCGCCCGACTCCATGGCATCGGCCACCGGCTTGATCTCCTCGAAGGTGAGACCGGCGTTGTCCAGGAGCACGTCGGCCGATCCTTTGATGTTCTGGACCTTGTTGGCCAGGTACATCCCGGCGATCTCGCGAGCGCCGTCGCGGCCCCGATCGCGGTCCTCGTCGATGCTGGCCACGATGGTGCAGCCGACGTCGATCTCGGCGCCGTCTCGCCCGGCTTCGGCGGCGGCGGCCGCCACGTTGGCGCGGGCGTACCGGACGAAGCCGGGGGTGGTGATGCTGGGAGTGAGCAACCCGTCGGCCATCGCCCCGGCGGTGGCCTGCATGCGAGGCCCGGTGCCGGCCATGTAGATCGGCACCCGCCAGTCCGGAGCGGCGGCGTCGGCCTTGAGGGCGGGCGCCCGGGCGGTGAACTCCCGGCCTTCCACGTCGACCGCCTCTCCCGCCAGGTAGGAGGTGATGATCTCGATGGCTTCTTTCACGTTGGTGAGCGGGCGCTCCGGGCCGCGCTCGCCGACACCGACCGCCTTCATGAAGATCTTCGACGCGCCGAGGCCCAGATAGAAACGGCCCGGGCCGGCCGCCTCCTGGGTGACCCGCGCCTCCATCGCGATCTGGAGCGGGTGCCGGGTGTAGGGGGAGATGATTCCCCAGCCGATGGCGAGCCGTTCGGTCTCCCGGGCCAGCACGGGTGAGAGGGCACTGGCCGAGCGGGCCTCCATTGAGTGTTTGCGCCACCACGGGTAGGCCTCGGCCAGCCACATCGTGTCGAAGCCGTGCTCGTCCATGATGCGGGCGTGCTCGATGATCTCCTCGAGCGGTTCCATGGTGAGCTGCATGACGCCGATGCGGAACGGCGGTGGCACGATCAGATCTCCACCGCGGCGACCAGCCGGGTGAACTCGTCGTCACTCACCAGGCCGCCTTTTTGCACGCTCAGGTCCTTTACGGCCGCCAGCACACTGGCCCGCCGTTCTTCGGGAACCTCGATCCCCAGCTCCCGGGCCTTGATGTCGATGCTGGCCAGGCCGCTCTTCTTGCCGAGCACAATGCCCCGTGGGGCGCTGACCACTTCGGAGCTGTAAGGCTCGACGGCCGGCGGATCGTGGAATTGGGCGGCGACAGCCCCGCTCTCCCGCACGAACAAGTTGCGCCCGGTGAGCGGCTTGTAGGGCTCCAGCTCGTAGCCCGAGACCCGCCGCACCAGCTCGGCCACCTCCTGGATGCGGTCGAAGCGCATGTTGGTCTTCACCCCGTAGAGGGCTTCCAGCGCCAGGGCGAACTCGGGCAGGTTGGCGTTGCCGGCCCGCTCACCCATGCCGTTGACCGTGCCCTGCACCCAGGTGGCGCCGGCCCGGACTGCGGCGATGGAACCGGCGGTCGCCAAGCCGAAGTCGTTGTGCCCGTGCCAGTGGATGGGGATGTCGGGACCGACCCAGCGGCGGGTCTCGGTGACGAGGAAGGCCGCTGCCTCCGGCGAAGCGATCCCGAGTGTGTCGACCACCGCCAGCTCCTGGGCGCCGGCCTCGACCGCCGCCCGGTACACCTCGGCCAGGAAGCCGAGGTCGGCCCTGGTGCTGTCGACCGCGAAGTAACAGACGGTGACATCGTTCTCGGTGGCCCACTTGACGGCGGTGACGATACGGTCCAGCACCTTCTCACGGCTCATTCCGTACGCCTCGAGCTTGCCGTCGCTGACCGGAGATTCGATGACGGCTCCCCGTACCCCGAGGTCGAGCAGCTGTTCGACATCGGCCGGCACGGCCCGGGAGAAGCCCCAGATCTCAGCGTCCAGGCCGGCGTCCATGATGAGCTCGTAGGACTTCACGTCGTCATCAGAGACGCGCGGGAAGCCCGCCTCGATGCGGTCGACCCCGAGCATGTCGAGCGCCCGGGCGATGTCGAGCTTCTCGCTCGGTCCGAGGTTGACGCCGACGGTCTGTTCGCCGTCGCGCAACGTGGAGTCGTACAGTCCCACCCGGGCCACCGTGTCGATCGGCGTGCCCGCGTCTTCGTTGATGTGCCCGGTCCAGACCTTGCTCGGATCGATCATGCAGTGCCCTCCTGTCGACCGATCCTACCGGCACCGCCCGGCCGCCGATTGGAAGGCGCAGGTAGCATGCCCGCAGTAGGCGAGGGAGTTTCCGATGGCGTGGCCGGTCGATGAGGTGCGGCTCGAGCGAGTCCGCCGCGCGATGGAGGAAGCCGACCTCGACGCCATCGTCGTCCGGGCACCCGACAACATCCACTACCTCACCAACTATTGGGCGATGAAGGCCTGGGAGATCGCCATCTTGCCGCGGCAGGGCCCGCCCGTTCTGCTCGCCGTCGAGCCGCAGGAGCCCGACGTGCGCCGCACCGCCTGGACCGACGACATCGTGTTCTTCAAGGGGTTCAATCCCGACGACGCCCGCCCTTCCTTCCTGCGGGCGCTCGAGAAGGCGATCGGGGTTCTCACCGAACGGGGGCTCACCCGGCGCATCGGAGTCGAGACCTCAAACGCCGTCCAGAGCCCGGAGCGCATGACCGGCGAGCCGACCGTGTATTGGAAGGGCTACTTCGACGACCTGGAGGCCGCCATCGACGAGGTGGTCGATTGCACGCCCATGCTGACCCGCCTGCGCATGATCAAGACCGACCAGGAGGTCGAGCGCCTCCGGATCACCAACGACCTTGCTGCCGAAGCCGTCGCTCACGTCCGGGACAACATCCGGGTGGGCATGAAGGACGCCGAAGTGGGCTCCATGTATGAGGGATACGTGCACAGCCACGGCATCGGGTACCGCGACACCATCGACATGGCGCGGGCCTTCACCCTGGTCTGGTCGGGCGAGAGCATCCAGACGTTCACGGCCACCAAGAACACCGTCGTGCAGGACGGGGCACCGACCCTGATGGAGATCTGGACCTGCGCCGACGGCTACTGGAACGACCTCACCAAGAACGCCGCCGCGGGGCCGCTGAGTCCGGAGTACAACCGGCTCACCGACCTGTTGCTCGGCATCTTCGACGAAGCCGTCCGGGACTACGTCGGGCCGGGGGTGGCCCTCGCCGACCTCGATCAGTTTATCCGGGCCCGCACCGCCGAGGGCGGCTACCCCGGTCAGCCGTCCCATTACGTGTGCCACGGAGTGGGGAGCCGGGCGCACGAGCCTCCCTGGGCGCATCCGCTGGTCGACCAGCGAATGGAGCCGGGGATGGTGCTGGCCGTCGAGCCCGGCATCTACTGGGACGGGGGCGGTGGCCTGCGGCTGGAGGACAACTTCCTCATAACCGATGACGGCGCCGAAAAGCTGTGCTCGGCGCCGGAGGACTTCCGCCGGTGACGTTCGACCGGGTCTGTGTGATCGGAGCCGGATCGATCGGAAGCCTGTGTGCCGGCCACCTCGGCCGGGTAGCCGACGTCTCCGTGCTCGTTCGGCGGCCCGAGCACGCGGCCGAGCTGAACGCCGACGGCCTGACCGTCTCGGGGAAGTCGGACTTCACGGTGCCGGTCGCTGCCACCACGCAGGCCGACCAGCTCGACCCGCCCGGCCTGATCATCATCGCCACGAAGGCCATGCAGGTCGAGAATGCCGCGGCTGCGATCGAGGGCCGATTCCCCGACGCCACCGTCATGACCATCCAGAACGGCCTGGGAACCGAGGAAGTGGTCGCCGCCCGGGGGGAGTGGCCGATCGTGTCGGCGGTGACGTTCATGAGCGGCACCAAGGAGTCGGACAGCCACGTCCACTACGAGCTCGACACGGCGACCTGGATGGGCCCGTTCCATCCCTCGGGCACGAGTTTCGAGGTCGCCCAGGCGATCGGTGACCTGTTCGTCGAAGGTGGCTTGAAGGTAGAGGTGCTGCCCGACCTGCGGCCCGCCCAGTGGTCGAAGCTGATCTTCAACGCCTCGGTGAATCCGGTGGCGGCGCTTACCGACCTGCCGCATGTCGGCCTGTTCGCCCGCCGTGACCGCCCCACCGACCTCGGCCACCTCATGTTCGATCTCATCGAGGAGGGCAAGCGGGTGGCGACGGCCGCCGGGGTCGAGCTATTCGAGGATCCGTGGGAGATGAACAGCCGGGCGGTCCAGCAAGGATCCACCCACGATGACGACTATGCCCACGTGCCGTCGATGCTGGCCGATGTGCGAGCCGGCCGCCGCACGGAGATCGACTTCATTCTCGGCTCGCTGGTGCGCGAGGCGCAGCGCCATGGCGTGCCCGCACCGCTCTCGGAGGGTTTGTACCGCCTGGTCAAAGCCCGCGACCGCTCGTACGACGACTAGGAGGCACATGCGGATTGGAATCATCGGATCGGGCGCGGTCGGCAGCCTGTTCGCAGCCCACCTCGCCGGGTTGGACGACATCGAGACCTGGATCTACGACGTGTCGCACGCCCACGTCGACGCCATCAACGCCAACGGCCTACGCCTCACCGGAGTGGGCGAGGTCCACTCCCGCCCGCGGGCGACCACCGACCCCGGTGAGCTGCCGGCGCTCGACTTCGGGATCGTTGCGACCAAGGGCATGCACACCGGCTCGGCCATTGCCGCAACGGCCGCCGCATTTGCCGACGGTGCGGTGTGCTCGGTGCAGAACGGCATCGGCAACGAAGAGGTGATCGCCGAGCACGTCCCGAGGGTGATCCGGGGCACCACCTTCCCGGCCGGCCGGGTGCTCGAGCCGGGGGTGGTCCAGTGGGACACGGCCGGCAAAACCTGGATCGGGCCGTTCGAGCCGCAGCCCGCCACGATGGAACAAGTGGAGGCATTGGCCGAAGCCCTCACCCGAAGCGGCATGGAAACCCTGGCCCTCGCCGATGCCCGCGGCGCCCAGTGGACCAAGCTCATCTTCAATGCGGCCAGCAACGCGCTGTGCTCGCTGACCCGCATGCCGCACGGCCGGGCCGCCCGCCACGAGCATGTCCGCTGGGTGATGGACGGCGTGATCGCCGAGGGCAAGGCGGTGGCCGACGCACTGGGCGTTGAGATGGACCAGGATCCGGCCGACCTCCTCGAGGGGAGCATCGAGGTAGCCCTGGATCACAAGCCCAGCATGCTGCAGGACGTTCTGGCCGAACGCCCCACCGAGATCGACCAGCTCAACGGCGGCATCGTCCGGTTCGGGGAAGACCACGGCATCGACACGCCGCTCAACCGGGCGGCATGGTCGCTCGTCAAAGGATTGGAGGCTTCATGGACGCTGTGACCCCGGCTCCGCAGGTGAGCGCGCAGGAGATCGATCGGCGCTACGCCGTGATCCGAAAGGCGCTCGCCGAACGGGACATCGACGCGCTGGTCGTTGCCGGCACCGAGTACACCGGCTTCGAAGGCGCCATCCGGTGGGTCTCGGGATTCCGCATGGTGCACCGGTATGCCTACGGCCTCATCCCGGCCGA
>JABDLU010000205.1 GCA_013002865.1 Acidimicrobiia bacterium | reverse complement strand
TCTGGAGCTCGACGGTCTCGAGCCGCATGACGGTTACAGCCGGACCGGCATCAACAAGTAGAGGAACTCCGGTGAGCCGGCTCCCCGCAGAATGCCGGGCTTGAGCCCGTCGAGGACCTCGACAACGATCTCGTCGCCCTCGATGGCGCTCACGCCATCGCTCAGGTACCGGGGATTGAAGGCAATCGTGAGTTTCTCCCCCTGATAATCGCCCTCCACCCGCTCGGCGGTCCCGCCGACCTCCTGGCGGGTCACGCTGACGTCTACCCCGCCTTCACTCATCTCGAGGCGGACCGGGATGTGATCTTCGGCAACCAGTGAGGCACGATCGATCGCGTCGAGCATCGCCGACTTCGCCACCGTCAGCCGGTTGTTGTACGTGTCGGGAATCAATTGTCGGTAGTTCGGGAACGCCCCTTCGATGAGACGAACCGTGAGCGAGCCTCGATCGGAGGAGAAGCTGGCTTCCCGTTCGCCGACGTTCACGCCGATCTTCTCGGCCGCAATGGTCCTGCCCAGCTCGCGCAGACCTCGCACCGGCACCAGGCCCGACCCGCCCGGCTCGACGCCCGGGAGATCGCGCACGGCCAACCGGTAGGAGTCTGTGGCCGCCAGACGAAGCGCTCCCTCGTTCGGTTCGAACAACACTCCCGTCAGGATGGGCCGGGCATCGTCGTGCGACGCGGCAACCGACACCTGGCTGATTGCTCGCACCAGCTCGTCGCCTGCGATGTGGATCCCATCGCCGGATGCCGCTTCCTTGTCGAGCCGTGGGAAGTCGTCGACCGCCAGCTGCCGGAGTCGGAAGCTGGGACCGTTGCCGGTGATCTCCACCTCGCCCTCGTCCGTTCGGATCGTCACAGCCCCGGGCGGGAGCTTGCGAACCGCCTCTGCGGCGAGCCGGGCCGGTATCACCGCCCGTCCCTCCTCGAGGACCTCGACCTCGAGGCTGGTGTTCACCGTCATCTCCAAGTCGCTGCCGGTTACACGGAGCCGGTTGCCCTGCACCTCGCACAGGATCCCCTGCAGCACCTCGACCGGTGCCCTCGTGCCGACGGCCCGGGTTGCCCGTCCGAGCACATCGGCGAGATCATCGTGTTCGGCTCTCAGATGCACAGGCTGTCTCCTTCTGCTTCTTGTTTTGATGAATGATGAGTAGTAGTCGTAGTAGGGGGTGTGGATTGTGGGTAACCGCCCCGAACGTCAATGAAAACGGAATCTTCGCGGCGCGACGGTGTGTGCATGAAATCGAAGGCTATCCACCGGGTGTGACGGATGGGACGGGAACCTGTTGACAAGTAGGGGGTTGTCCCCAGCTCGCGGGCCGATGTCCACACCGGGGCTGTGGGCGGGTTCGATGCCACGGTCAGGCGCCCCGCAGGTTCTGAGAGAGGGCGGTGACCTGGTCGAAGGTGGTCTTCTCCTCCACCATGAGGGTCTTTACGCGATCGAGGGCGTGCATGACCGTGGTGTGGTCGCGACCGCCGAAAGCCCGGCCAATCTTGGGGAGCGACAAGTCGGTGAGCTCCCGGCAGAGATACATGGCGGTTTGGCGGGCTCGCACGAGCGGCTGGCGCCGGCTCGGCCCGATCAGATCGGCGGGGCTGAGCCCACACGCAGCTGCGGTGGCGGAGATGATCTCGTCGGGGTGGAGGGCCCGCTGGGTGGCACTGGGAATCAGGTCCTGCAACACATCGGTGGCCATGTCGAGCGTGATTTCCTGCTGGGTGAGCGCGGCGTAGGCGGTGATTCTGGTGAGGGCCCCTTCGAGCTCGCGAATGTTGTTCGGTACATGGGTGGCGATGAACTCGAGTACCGACTCGGGGACGCTGCGGGGAGCAAATTCGGCGTTCTTGTGGAGAATGGCGAGCCGTGTCTCCACGTCGGGGGGTTGGATGTCGGTCAGCAAGCCCCACTCGAACCGGCTGCGGAGACGATCCTCCAGGGTCGAAAGATGTCGGGGATGGCGATCGGAGCTGATCACCAGCTGGCTGCCGGCTTGATGCAGGGTGTTGAACGTGTGAAAGAACTCCTCGAGGATTTGCTCTTTGCCCTCGAAGAACTGCACGTCGTCGAGCAAGAGAATGTCGATTCTCCGGTAGCGGTTCTTGAACTCGTCCATGCGCTTGCGGCGAATGCCGTCCACGAAGTCGTTGAAGAACTCCTCCGAGGTGACGTATCGCATGACCAACGCCGGATTCAGCTCGCGTGACTGGGCGGCGACAGAATGTAAAAGATGGGTTTTCCCCAGGCCGGCCGAGCCATAGATGAAGAGGGGGTTGTAGTGCTTGCCGGGCTGTTCGGCGACGGCCATGGCGGCGGCGTATGCAAAGCGATTCGACGGGCCGACGATGAAGTTTTCAAAGGAGTATTTGGGGGCGGCGGACGGTTCGCTGCCGGGCGTCGGCTCCGCTGTTTCGTGCGGCGCCTCCTCCTCGATCACGTCCGACGCGGCGGCGTCACCGTTCGGCCTGGCTTCGAGGCGCACGCGAGCGGTGTCGTAAATGTCAACGGCGAGTTGGGTGAGCAGAGATGAGTACTTGTCATTCACCCACTGAAGGTGGAATTCACTCGGGGTCGACATGGTCAGCGTGTCGCCGTCCTCATCGAGGTAGTCGAGGGGCTCGAGCCACGTCTGCCAGGTCACCGGGGTCACACGGTTGCGTAGCGCCTGGCGGTATTGCTCCCAGGCACCAGTCACTGATTCAGGTTTCAACTGTCCTCCGCCAATCTCACTCGTCCACAGAATTGTCCACAATGTGTGGAGAACCGAGTCTGCGGTTGGCAACATGCCCCGGTGTCGCGTTTCCGCTGGGAAGGTCTCGGTCCAGCGCCGCGGCATTATATGGATCGGTGACTGACCCCTCAAGAACGACAAAATCGGCCGTAGTCGCGCCTTAGTGCTAATAAGATCGGCTGCCGCAATCCCGTGCTGACGGGGTTTCGGCGCGATCGCGATTCGCGCGATTGGCCCCTCGAGGTCGACTCGGGATCAGGCGCTCCCTAGGAAATCATTCGCGCTCACAGGCCGGGGACGTCCGTGGTGACTACCTGCCAAGAGCTTTGACATAAACGGGGGCGCTCCGTAGGCTTCTGCGGTCGATCGAGAGCTATGAAACGAACCTATCAACCCAAGACCAGGCGCCGCAAGCGTAAGCACGGTTTTCGCGCGCGGATGCGCACGCGGGCCGGGCGCGACATCCTGCGGCGCCGCCGATCGAAAGGTCGGAAACGCCTCGCGGCGTGACCAGCGGTTCGTCTCACTTCGCCACCGACGAGACTTCCAGCGCGTGTTTCGGCTGGGGCGGCGGCGGCGGACACCCGGGCTCACCGTATTGACACTGGAAGGGCCGTCGGCACTGCCCAGGGTGGGTATTGTCGCCGGCAAGAAAGTGGGCAACGCAGTCAATCGCAATCGGGCGAAGCGGAGGCTCCGGGAGGCGGCATCCCGGGCCGGTCTCGAAGCGCATACCGATTACATCCTGATTGCGGGGCCCGAATGCAACGATGTTGGCTTTACCGACCTGGTTGAGACAATATCTGGAAGGACGAGCGGTGCGTAACGACTTGCGCTGGTACCAGCCGGCGTATTGGATCCGGGGACTTATCCGGTTCTATCAGACCCTCGTCTCGTCGCGCACCGGCTCGAACTGCCGCTATCTACCGACCTGCTCGGCGTATGCGGTTGAAGCGGTCGAGACCCACGGCGCCATGCGGGGCGGTTGGGCGGCGATGCGACGTATTGCCCGCTGCAATCCGTGGTCGACTGACGGATTCGCGCACGATCCCGTACAGCCCCACCGGGAGGTGAGCCATGTTTGATCCGATCAGTAGCTTTCTTGGTGGACTGCTTGCCATTATTTACCAAGTAGTTCCCAATGTCGGTCTGGCGATCATCGCCCTCACGGTCCTCGTCAACATTGCCCTGTTTCCTCTGACGCTGAAACAGACCCGATCGATGAAGGCGATGCAGGAAATCCAACCGTTGGTGAAGGATCTCCAGAAGCAGCACAAGGACGATCGCCAAAAACTCAACGAAGAAATGGTGGCCCTCTATAAAGAAAAGGGCGTGAATCCGGCCGCCGGGTGTCTCCCGATGATTGTGCAGTTGCCCATCTGGTTTGCGCTGTTCAGTCTGTTGCGGAGTTTCCGGGGCGACGATCCGACCCGGTTCCTGACCGCAGATTCCAGCCTGGGGGATGCCATCGTGGCGGGCGACACCCGATTCCTAGGTATGGACTTGGTGGTGTCTCCAAACGAGGCGGTACAAGACGGCATCACCACGGCCATCCCCTACCTGTTGCTCGTTGTCTTCATCATCGTCACCGGGTACTACCAGCAGGCGCAGCTCACAAAACGGCGCGAAAAGGACGGTTCGGCCGCCAACGACACACCGCAGGCCAAGCAGATGCAGACCTTCACCAAGGTACTGCCGGTCGTTTTCGGGTTCATCTCTTACAGCTTGCTCGCCGGTGTCGACCTGTACATCGCCTCCGGTCAGGTCGTTCGCATTGCCCAGCAGGGTTTGATCATCCGTTTGGACGAGCGGCAGCCCGATACGGGGGCGGCGGCTGAGGAGCCACCCCCGTCCGAGCCCGAGCCGGAGCAGCAGCCGGTGAAGAAGGAGTATCAGGGCTCCAAGAAGAAACAGCAGAAACGCCGCAGGAGGTACTAGAGAACGATGGAATGGGTTGAAGTTCGCGGTAGTACCGTCGATGTCGCCGTCGAGGCGGCCCTCACGGAGCTCGGTCTGAGCTCCCGGGAAGATGCACAAATCGAGGTAGTAGAGGAGCCCGCCAAGGGGTTCCTCGGCATGGGGGCGCGCGACGCACTCGTGCGGGTGACGCGCAAGCCAAAACAAGAGAAACGGCAGCGACGCCGCAACCGCAACGGTGGTGGTCGGCAAGGCCGCGGCGATCAAAAGCAACGGTCCGACGCCGGCAACCGAACACGGGAGTCGGGCAAGGGCGGCCGCGAGCGGACCCAGCGGAAGCCGGCCGAGAAGCGGTCGGGAGGAAACGGAAACCGTTCGCAACGCGGGCGACAGAACCAAGGAGCGAAACCGATGGACGACAACAAGACTCCGGAGGTGGAAGTCGATGCCGAGGGGCAGGCAACCGTCGTCGCCGAATTCCTGAATGGTCTGCTCGACAGCTTCGGGTTGGAGGGTGACGTTGCCACCCGGGTCGACGACGATGTCATCCTCGCCGATGTGACCGGTGAACAGACAGAGGCCTTGATCGGCCCGAAGGGCGCGATCATGCAGTCGGTTGGCGAATTGACCCGTACGGTCGTACAGCGCAAGACCCACCGGCGGGCCCGCCTGCGTCTCGACGTTGGTGGCTACCAGGAGCGGCGTCGCGAGGCCCTTCGCATCTACACCGGCCGACTCGCCGATCAGGTCCTCGATGACGGTGGAGAGATCATGCTCGAGCCAATGAACCCGGCCGATCGCAAAACCGTGCACGACGCCGTCGTGGATATCGAGGGCGTGCGCAGCTTCTCGGAGGGTGAAGAGCCCAACCGATCTGTCGTGATCGCGCTCGCGCCGGGCGTTGAGCCGCGGGCGGCGGCCGCGGGTTCCGACGACTCGGCTGAAGATTCGGCCGAGGATTCGGGAGATGACGACGCCGAGGAGTGATGTTCCACGGGGAACATCCGTCGAATACGCTCGCCGGGCTGCCGCCTATGCCGGCCTAGCGTTGTCATCCGACCAGGAGTCCCAGCTCAGTCGCTACGCAGAGTGGCTGGTCTCGGAGGCCATACCGGCCGGTGGTCTGGGACCTCGCGAGGGCGACCGGGTCTGGCAACGACACATCGCCGACTCAATCACGTTTGCGGCGGGGTGGCAAACGCCACCGGGCGAGATTCTCGACATCGGCACCGGCGTGGGCCTCCCCGGAATTCCGCTGGCGATTGTATTTCCCGAGACCGCGGTAACCCTGCTCGATCGTGGAGGAAGGCGTATCCGACTTCTCCATCGCGCCAGTCGCGTCCTGGGTTTGTCGAATATCGTGATCGCGCAGGGGGACGCCTTTGCCGTCGCCGACGAGTGGGGGGGTCTGGCGTTTCGGGGGTCGATCCCGCCTCCTGAAGCCATCGGCTTGAGCAACCGTCTCCTCGTGCCTGGATCCACCGCCGTTCTCGGCCTCAGCCGACGGGAACCAGAGCCCGATAGAGCCCGGGACCTGGTCTCGCTGGCGGCCGCGCTCGGTATCGAGGCGGATGTACGCTCAGTCCCCGAGGAAGTACTTGACGGGCCTTCGTGGCTCCTTATGATGCATACGTGAGCGGAGACTCCACGACGATCGCGATCGCCAATCAGAAAGGCGGCGTTGGGAAGTCAACAACCGCGATCAATCTCGGTGCGGCCCTCGCGTTGCAGGGCGAACGAATCCTCATCGTCGACCTGGACCCACAGGGAAATGCCACATCCGGGCTGGGGGTCGATCGGGGATCGATCACTGAGAGCGTCTATGACATCCTCGTTTCCGACGTTCCCATGGAAGACGTTATCGAGCCCACGAGCGTCAGGAATCTGCACGTCGTACCGGCAACCATTGATCTGGCCGGCGCAGAGATCGAACTTGTTTCGACCTTTTCTCGTGAACAGCGGCTCCGGAATGCCCTCAAGAACCTCGACGCCGACTATGACTTTGTGATCATCGACTGTCCCCCGTCGCTCGGCTTGCTCACTATCAACGCGATGACGGCCGCTGATGAGGTTCTGGTACCCATTCAATGCGAGTACTACGCGCTGGAGGGGGTCGGGCAGCTTCTCAAGAATGTCGAGCTGGTGACGAGCAACCTGAATCCATCACTGCGGGTGGAGGGCGTCGTGATGACGATGTTCGACGGCCGCACCAACCTTGCCTCGGACGTGGTCGAACAGGTTCGCTCCCACTTTGGGTCAACCGCATACGACACGATTATCCCGCGCACGGTACGCCTCTCGGAAGCACCGTCGTTTGGTGAGCCGATCGAGGCATTCGACGAGATGAGCCGCGGCGCCATTGCCTACCGCGAGCTGGGACGAGAATTCAGGAGGCGACATGGCAGAGCGTAAACGGGGTTTGGGCCGCGGCCTGGATGCCCTGATCCCCCAGGGTGGCACCGGCGACGAAGCCGCTACCGGGTTCGCCTACATCCCGCTTGATGAGATCAAGCCCAACCCGAGCCAGCCCCGCACGACGTTCGATGAGGCCGCGCTCGAGGATTTGGCCCAGTCGATCAAGCAAGTTGGGGTGCTCCAGCCGGTGCTGGTGCGCGCCCGGGAGGACGGGTTCGAGCTTGTGGCGGGAGAGCGACGCTGGCGGGCTGCCCGTATTGCCGGGCTGGCGGCGATCCCGGCCGTTATTCGCGATGAAGACGAAGAGCAGTGGCACAACTTGACCGAGGCCCTGATCGAGAACGTACAGCGGGAGGAACTCGGCCCGCTCGAGCAAGCCGCCGCCTTCAACCAGCTGATGGAGGACTTCGGGTGGACCCACGAGCAGGTGGGGAGCCGGGTCGCCAAGAGCCGGTCCACGATCACCAATATGCTCCGCCTGCTGCAGCTACCACCGGCAATTCAAGGCATGGTGGAGCGGGGCGAGTTGACCGGTGGGCACGCCAAAGCGCTGCTCTCGATCGACGATCAGGTGTATGCCGAACACATCGCCAAGCGAGCGGCCGCCGAGGGGTGGTCGGTACGGATGGTGGAGGAGGCGGCGCGGGCCCGGGCCGGCGTGACCGGTACCACGCCGTCGCGGCAGTCGTCGACGGCGGAACGGCCGGCCGAACTGGTCTCATTGGAGGAGCGGCTCGCCGACCGACTCGACGCCCGGGTACGCATCAACTACAACGGGAAGACCGGCAAGGTCGTGCTGTCCTTCAAGGGCCTCGAGGAGTTGGAGCGTATCTACCGGACGATGTTCGGCGAGTAAAACTCACTCCCCGGCCAGAAACGATTCCAACGCCGTCGCGACCGCCTTCCCCAGCGCCTCGCTGAGCCCGGCCGCCACCACGACCGCCGGTGAACGGGTCTCCCGCAGTATGTCGGCCGATCGACCGTGGGAGGGAAGCCCGAGGGCCCGGCCGAGGTGTTGCCCGAGACGAACTCCTACCTCACTGTGACTGGTAGCCGTTGCGAAATGGAACACTCCCGGCTCGCCGGGATCGGGGGACGTGAAACCGATCACAAAATCTGCCCCATTGTCGTTGGCGTGGCGGGCCCGCAATGACTCATCGGCCCACACGTCCTCAGACCTGGTAATAAATGGTACAGCAGCGAAGTCGGTGAGCGTGGTGACCGCTCCGATGGCTGCCTGCCAGGAATCGCCAGCCTCCTGTTTCCCGCGGCAGGCCGGGTCGATCGCGACCCGGAGCCCGGCGATCGACCGGGGACGGTCTCGCAGCCACTGCCGCTCGGCCACGGCGTGCCTGCCGGCTTCACCGATTGCTCGCCCCACCCTGTCCAACTCGAGCAACACGACCGGCCCGGCGATGCCGTCTTCGGCCAGGCGACGGCTCTCTTGAAACTCGATGAGGCCGCGCTGGGTGTCGGGCCCGAACATGCCATCCTCTTTGCCGCTGTCGAACCCCAGCAGGTTCAGCTTGCGCTGCAGGTGCGCAACGTCGTCGCCCCGCATCAGCGGGCGGCGGTAGTAGAGCACCCGGTCCCCGATCTTGCGGTCGGCTTCGACCAGTTCTCGCCAGGTATCGGCTCCGACGATCCCGTCGACGGGTACGCCGCGCCGTTCCTGAAAAGCCCGCACCGCCTCGGTGGTGGCGTCGTCGAAGACGCCGGTCACCTCCAGGTCGTAGGCGAGTCGGACCAACCGTTGCTGGATGTCACGGACCGCTTCACCGGTGTCCTTGCGGCGATAGAGGCGCATTCCTGTGATGGTAGGGGTGGCCGCCGGCAACGTCCGGCTTCTCGTGACCCCGGTCGTGCCACGCGCCGGTGGGCACATAATCCCGTAGCATCGCGTCGATGGTGAGGTTTCTCGCCCGGCGCGCTGCCGGTGGCCTGGTGACGCTGGTGCTGTTCGTGGCCGCACTCTTCTTCGTCGTCAATAGCCTCATCCCCGGGGACTTCACCAGCCAGTTCATCATGGGCGGCGATGCCCGCGAGGCGCTGCGCGAGTCCCTCGGGCTCAATCGGCCCCTCAGCGAGCAGTTCTGGGTATGGATGCGGGGCGTGCTCACACTCGACCTGGGAACTTCGTTTACCGGGGCACCGGTGTGGGATGCCGTGCGGGATGCTGTGGCGACATCGTCTTTTGTGTTGGTGGCCGCGGGCCTGGTCGCCTTTCCCCTCGGCTTCTGGCTGGGGCGGTTGTCGGCCTGGGGGAGGGAGCGCTGGTTCACCGTTCCGACTACCGCCGGCGCCGTCGTGCTGCTCACGGCTTTCCCCCCGGCGGTGGCGTTCCTGCTGGAGCGGGGGGTCGTCAACCTGACGTCGCCTTCCATATTCAACCAGCTACGGCATCTGGACGAGGACCTCTGGCCCGGGGTGCTCCGGGGCCGGCCCGGCTTCGAGCCCATCGATCCGGCCGGCGGGCCCGCCACTCCGCCCGAGATCTTCTGGAACATGGTGTTTATCTCCGTCGTCATCGTCGCCGTCCTGGTGGGGGTGCATGCCCTGCTCGCGCGGATGGGGCGGGTGTTCTCGGTAGGGGTGCTCTCCATCGTCGCGCTGGTACTGGCCCCGTTGTCCTGGATGGCGGCCGGCATCGGCGACCGGGCATTCGACCTGGCGCTCTCGGTGCTGCTGCTCATCGTTGCGTTGATCGCCGTCACCTTCGGTGAGGTCCTGCTGGTCACCGACGCCGCCATGGTCGACTCGCGGTCGGAGGATTTCGTTCTCACCGCCCGTGCCAAAGGCCTTCCCGAACGAATGGTCCGGGACCGGCACAGCGCCCGGGCGGCGCTGCTCCCCATCGTCAGTCGTCTCGTGGTGAGCATCCCGTACATATTCACCGGGCTCGTCATCCTGGAGTTTGTGTTCGACGTCCAGGGCGGGATGGGGTATCTGATCTTCAACGCCGTACAAGATCAGGACACGCCCATGGTGGTCGGAGCCTTCGCCGTGCTCGGGGTCATGACCCTGCTGCTGCGGCTGGCACTCGAAGTGACCATCGCCGTTCTCGACCCCCGGATCCGCCTCCCCGGTGTGGAGGGAAGGTGACGGTACGGCGACGATCCGTCATCGTGCGACGGTGGGGAAGCAACCTGCGGACGTTCCGTCACAACAAACTCGCCGTCGCCGGGGTCGTGATCCTGGTCATGTTTGCCCTCACCGTCGTCGTTCAGCCGATTCTGTGGTCGACGGTGTGGGAAGGGAAGCGGGCCATTTACGATCCGGCCACCGGATACGACGCGGTGGTCCGGCAACTCACCGTCGTCGACGAGGTCCTCGATCCATCGACCGAGATCAAGCGGTCTGATGCTCAGCTGGACGGATTCCTCGGTGTTGAGATCGGCGACATCATCGAGAAGCCGCGCCAGCCGGCGCCACCGTCCTCGGAGCACTGGTTTGGGACGGACCCGTTCGGACGGGACGTGTTCTCGATGACGCTGGCCGGGGCCGTCCCGGCATTCGTCGTCGGCATCACAGCGGCGGTTACGACTGGATTGCTGGCGACGCTGGTGGCTGCCTCGTCGGCGATCTACGGCCGGCTGCTGGATGCGGTGCTGAGCAGAATTGCCGACATTGCGTTGTTGCTGCCGGCGCCCCTGGCGATGATCATCATCGGCGCCGGGGCTTTCGGGGGTGATCTCCGGCCGTTTTGGTTCGGTTTCATGTACGGGGTGATCGCCGGCATGGGCGGGGGAGCCATTGTGCTGCGGTCCCACGCGCTCAGCATCCTGGGGCGGCCCTACATCGATGCTGCCCGGGTTGCGGGGGCGGGCCGCCTGCGCATCATGGGTCGGCACCTCCTCCCGCATCTCGTACCCCTCGCCGGCGTGACAATGTTCACCGCGGTAGCCGGTGCGGTCATCGCCCACGGGTTTGCCGCCTGGCTCGCCTTCGCCGACGATGTCGTCAACTGGGGAGCCATGATGTTCATGGGGTTGAGCTTGCTAGGCCGCTTCGGCGGACAGACGGCATGGAATGTGTTGCTGGCCGGTGCGCTGGCGATATCGCTGTTCTCGGCCTCGTTCTATCTCATCTCGCTGGGAATCCGCGATGTCGCCCTCCCGCACAGCCGGGCCCGGGCACGACGGCAGCCCCATCACCTGGGTCCATGACGCGCCCGAGGGCCGGGGGGTGGGACCCGGCCCTCAGCGGTGCGGTGGGTGATTCGGTTAGATGAACTCGGCGAGCTCGTCCAGCAGAGCTGCCTTCGACCGGGCTCCGACGAGGCGCTTCTTTTCGACGCCGTCCTGAAAGAGGATCATCGTTGGGATGCTCATGACGTCATGCTGCATGGCAGCCTGGGGGTTTTCGTCGACGTTCAGCTTGGCGATTGCGATGCTGTCGTGCTCACTCGCCATCTCCTCCAGGATGGGGGCGACCATGCGGCACGGCCCGCACCACTCGGCCCAGAAGTCGACGAGGACCGGCTTGTCGCCGTTGACGATTTCGGTGAACGTGGCGTCGGTTGCGGTGACGGTGTTATCAGACATTGTGGGCGGCCGGCGGCCTCCACCTCCCTTGGTATTCGTGTGTTTGCTGTGTTCTAGTTGAGCGGTGCGACAAATCGCCGTTGGGGACGGGGATGAATCGGATACGTCGCACACAACCTGTGCGGATGCCCGTTCATTCCGTTCGGTTCACTCCTGCTCGGCGAGCCACCGTTCGGCGTCGATGGCGGCCATGCAACCGGTGCCGGCGGCGCTGACCGCCTGTCGATAGGTGCTGTCTGCCACATCGCCTGCGGCAAATACTCCCTCGACGGACGTCATCGTGCCGGGACCGCGCAGGAGAATGTAGCCGACGTCGTCGACCTCCAGTGAATCTCGAAACAACTCCGTGTTGGGGGTGTGACCGATGGCGAGAAAAAGCCCGTCGGTCTTGAAGTCGGAAGTCTCCCCGGTAGTGGCGTGGCGGAGCGTGAGCCCCTCCACCTGGTTCTCACCGAGGACATCGATCACCTCGGTGTCCCAGATCACCTCGATCTTGTCGTGCTCCAGGGCGCGGCGCGCCATGATCTTCGATGCTCGAAACTCATCGCGGCGATGAATGATGGTGACTTTGGTGGCGAACTTGGCCAGGAAGAGGGCCTCTTCCATCGCCGAGTCTCCGCCTCCGACGACGGCGACCTCCAGGTTGCGGAAGAAAAAGCCGTCACAGGTGGCGCATGCCGAAACGCCGTGCCCGCGCAGGCGCGTCTCGTTCTCCAGGCCGAGCCACCGCGCGGAGGCCCCGGTGGAGATGATCACGCTGTCCGCCTGATACTCGTCGGCGTCCACCCACACGCGGAACGGCCGACTGCTGAAGTCCACCCGGGTGGCGTCGGCGGTGGCGATGCGAGTCCCGAAGCGTTCGGCTTGTTTGCGAAATTGCTCCATGAGCTCGGGACCCATGATTCCGTCCGGAAACCCCGGATAGTTTTCGACGTCGGTGGTGAGCATCAGTTGACCGCCGGCGGCCATACCTTCGATCATGAACGGCTTGAGATCGGCCCGGGCGGCGTAAATGGCCGCGGTCAAACCGGCCGGGCCGGACCCGATGATGAGGACCTGTTCGGTCATTGTTCTTCCCCGGGGGCTCGCGTGCGCTTGGCCCACAGGAACGCCCCGCCGACCAGGAAGATTCCCGCGATGACCGCGTAGGTAGGGGTGACGCCGATCACCGAGGAGATCAGGCGGAACAGGCCGATTAGGAGAAACAGCACGGCCAGAAGGCCGAGCACGGCGACGACCATGCCGAGCGCTGCCATCTTGGTCCACTGGGCGACCCGATCGACAGTGATCGCACGGACTTTGGTGGCAACGCCTTCGAGCAGGTCGGCGAACTTGACGGGAAAATCATCCACAACGTGCGCGATGCTAGCGGGCCGGCCGAGCCTCCCTCAATGGGCGTCAGTTGCTGTTGTCACCCACGGGCTCGCAGGTTTCCAGGTCGTACAACCGGATCAGGGGTGGGGAGCTCTCGGTGCCCTCGTCCGCGAAGCCGATCGCCCTCCGGGACTCGCCGTCTGGGTCCGGGTAGTCGACGAGAAAACCCTCGGCGATGGCCAGATCGTCGTCTTCGGTGGCGACGGCGTAGCACGGGAGATCGGTCAGCGCCTCGTCGAAAGCGTCGCGCTGGGTGCTCATGATCTCAGACACATAGCTGGTCAGGTCGGCCAGATCCGACTCGGCCGGCGTCTCGGTCAGGGCGGGTGCTTCCAGGAGAGACAAGCTGGTATCACCGGCCGGGGGGCTCTCCGCCCCGGCGAACGACTCACGACCGTCACCGTCCGCCGCATCGGCGCCCGGGCTGGTGGTCGACGATGCCAGCGCACCGGAAGCCTGGAGCTCTTCAGTCTGGGCGGTGCCGATCGGATCGGCGGTGGCGTCGACGTCGGAAGATCCGAGCTGGGAGCCGACCGCAACCACTCCGACAAAGAGGGCGGCGGCTGCGGCGGCAGACGCCACTCGCATCCACACAACCGAGCGGCGCTTCGGGGGAGCCACGCTCGCCACCGGGCTCAGCTCCCGAGTGGTGTCGGCAATGCCGCCGGCCACCGCCCGATGCAGACGGGCCCGTTCCAGGTCGGTCAATGCCGGAGCGGGCTCGCTCGAAATCGCCGCCAGGATGGCGCGCTGGGCTTCGAGCTCGGCGCGTCCTTCAGGGGAGAGGGCGGCCTCAGCGGCCCGCGCCTCATGCTCGGGGAGCAGGCCGGCTGCGAGATCGAAGATCAGATCGTTATCCATGGTCATCCTTTTGAGGTTTGGAACCGACCGAAAGGTTCCCGAGCTTCTGGGCGAGCAATCGTCTGCCGCGGAACACCCGCGACTTGACCGTTCCGACCGGTACCTCCAGGATTTTGGCCACCGTCTCCAGCGAGTGACCCTCGAAGTCGGACAACACGACCGCGGACCGGAAATCCTCCGGGAGCTCGGCGAGGGCCCTGGCCAGGTCGGGGCGCAACTCGGCACCGATCAGCTCGTCCTCCGAATGGATGTCCGCCGGGTCGTTCGATTCGGGGAGGGCGTCGGCCTTACGGCGCTTCTGCTTGCGGAGCTGGTCGTAGCAGGTGTTGATGGTCACCCGGTATAGCCAGGTCGAAAAGGCCGACTTGCGGTGAAAGCGGTCGGCTTTTCGGTACAGCGTGAGGAAGGTCTCCTGGGTGGCATCGAGGGCGGCGTCCCGGTTGCGCATCATCCGAAGCGCGATGGCAAAGACCCGATCCTCATGCGTGCGCATGAGCGTGTTGAACGCTTCCTGGTCACCTGCGATGAAGCGGTCGAGCAGCTCGATATCCGTACTCACCGCGTGAACCGTACTTCGAATACGAACGAGTAGTAGAAGCTGCGGGGCGGGTCGTCGCCGGTCTCACCCTGCAGAGGCAGGTCGGTCAACCACAGCAGCCAGAACCCGCCGGCCCGCTCCGGCAGGGCAGTCTCGACGGTCCCGGACCCGGCGGTGCCGCCGAGCGGTACCGTCCCGGACTCGATCACCTCCCAGCCATCGAGTGTGCCCGGCAGCGTTTCCGCCCACCGGATCTCGAAGGCGGTGCCGGGGCTGGCGTCGAACGACAGCGACGCCGGGATCTGGTCGAGGACGAATGTGACTCCCACCCCCGGCTTGATGAGCGAGATCGGGGCGAAATAGCGTTCGGTGCGCCACCCGGTCGCTGGATCGCCGTCGGCCAGCAGGGGCAAGTCGGCATCGCGCTCTCCGTCCTCGGAGGGATCGAGTACGTCGATGACGATGACCCGGAGGTCGGGCAGGGTGGTCGTGGTGGTCGTCGTCGGGGCGATGGTGGTGGTGGGCGGCTCCGGCAGCGCAAACGGTTGAGCAGCCTCCGACCGACCGAACGGCCCGAACAGGGTGATGAGCATCGCCACCAGGCCGAGTGCCCCGGCGGGCACCACCCATCGCCACGACCAGCGCCGGCCGGGCCGGCCCGTTCGCATTGATGGGGCGGTGCGAAGCCGGCTGGCGAGTTCGCCGGCAGACAGGCGCCCGCTGATGCCGGCGGCCAGTGCCTCGTCGACCGAGTTGTGCACGGCGTCGCTTAGTTGCGACGGAGGTGGGGCATCCGGTCCCAGCCCGGTGAGCGCGGTTTGCAGGGTTCGCGCCAGATCGGCCACGTCGCCCTCCAGGGAGCGATCATCGGGGGGCGTGGCGAACGATTTCAGCTTGGCGGGATGAGCGGCCGAGAAGCTGATCGCATCCGGGCCGATGCTGCCGTGGACGATTCCGGCGTCGTGCAGCCGGGAGAGCGCCTCGGCAAGCCCCGCCGCGTTTGGCAGAAACTCGTCGATCGGCATGGGAGACCCGGCTTCCAGCCGGTCGGCCACCGTGACGCCGCCGGTCCACTCGGCAACCATCCATGTGTGGTCTCCGTCGGTGCCCGCTCCGTACACATCGAGCAGGTGGGTGTGCGAGACCGCCGCCAGGGTGCGGATGTCCGAAAGGAACTGACGCCGTCGGTCGGGCCCCACCTCGGGTCCGAGCATCCGCACCAGCACCGGCCGGTCGAGGGTCAGGTCGGTTGCCAGCCATTCCTCGACGTCGTGGTCCCGGCCGAGGCGGATCTCCAACTGGTACCGGGAGGGGAGAGCGGCGGCCACGTCAGGTCCCCACCGGAGTGAACCGCAGCAACTCGAGACGATCCGGGAGGAGCGTGTAGCCCTCCGATTCATATAGACCGAGCGCCGCCCGGTTGTCCGGCTTGGTATTGAGCACGATGTGACGGGCCCCCCGGCGGCGCAGCCAGTTGTGGGTGTGGCGAGTCAGGGCCCGGCCCACCCCATCGCCCTGCGCGTTGCGGTGCACGGCGAGCCGCTGGAGGTAGCCGGTGGTGCCCGAGCACGCCACGATGGCGTAGCCGGCCAACTCGCCGGTCCCGTTGTCGATACCAAGGCAGGCGCTCGGCCGGGCGGAGGTGAGCGCCTCCTGGAGCGCAGGTAGCTCGGCTTTCCAGTCGGGCCCAAACGCGGCGGCGTCGATCTCGACGATCCGCAGCCAATCGCGGTCGCCGAGCAGGCGAACCGGCCGGGCAACCGCCTCCTCGGCCCCAATCGTCTTGCGGAGCAGCCGAAGGCTGGTGTACGGCTCGAACCCGGCGGCTCGCCAGGGAGCCTGCACGCCGGCCATCAGCGGCGGGGAGAGAACCGCCGGGACACCGAAGGAGAGCACGGTGGCAGTGGCGTCCCGCAGGAAGCTGCCGGAGCCCCGGACCAGCCGAATGTGGGCCTCGGCCCGGGAGCGGTTCCAGGGTCGGGCGTCGGCGCGAGCCCATCCGTGGCGCAGTGATATCGGGTTGGGCCACTCGCCTCGTATGCGCATCAGGAAAGGATGCGTTCCAACATCAGCCGCTCGTTCTCGTAGGTCAAGCGTTGGAGGGCGGCCGCCGGCTCGAGCAAGGCGACTTCTTCCACTTCGTCGTCGTGCGTGCTGATGTCTCCTCCTGTCATTCGCATTCGATAGAAGTCGACGCGCTTGTGAACCTGGATTCCGTCGCCGGCCCGGAAGACGTACTCGACCGACCCGGCCGGGTCTGTTCCGACGAGCGATACCCGCAGCCCGGTTTCCTCTTCTGTCTCGCGAACCGCCGTCTGGTGCGGGGTCTCGCCGGCTTTGGGATGACCCTTGGGCAAGCCCCAGATGGATTCTCCACGCGAGTTGGTGGTCCGGATGAGGGCGACGCGTCCGTTCGAGTCGGTCACTACACCGCCCATGGAGAAGTCGTTCCTCATGGGTTGTCGTGGCAGAGTAGCGGTCATGCGTGTGCTTCATCTGACCCATCCCCTGTTCGCCGAGCACTCCAATGGAGCAGGCCATCCTGAGCGACCGGAGCGTCTTGGCGCCGTGGAAGCAGGTGTGCGGCATGCCTCGGGTGTCGAGCTCATCGAGGCCGAGCCGTCGCCGGTTGATCTCGATGCCCTGGGACGGGTGCACGAACCGCGCTACATCGCGGCGATCGAATCGTTCTGCAAAGCGGGCGGCGGTGCGCTCGACCCCGACACCGGTGCCGTTCCCAACAGCTGGGGCGCTGCCCTGCGGGCCGCCGGCGCTGGATTAGATGCGGTCGCTCGACTCGAGAATGGTGAGGCCGACGCCGCGTTCCTGACGGTCCGCCCACCCGGCCATCATGCGCTTGCCGCCCGGGCGATGGGCTTTTGCCTCTTCAACAACGTCGCGGTCCTGGCCTCGTCGCTGCTGGCGGAGGGGCACCGCGTGGCCATCGTCGACTGGGATGTGCACCACGGCAACGGAACCCAGGCGATGTTCTACGACGAGCCCAACCTCCTCTATCTATCCACCCACCAGTTCCCCGCCTATCCGGGCACCGGCTGGTTTGACGAGTTGGGGGAGGGTCCCGCCCGCGGCACCAACCTCAACCTGCCGCTCCCGGCGAAAACGGCCGGCGATGTCGTGCGGGCGGCCTTTGAGGCACTGGCACCCGTGGTCGGTTCCTTTGCGCCCGACTGGGTTCTAGTCAGCGCCGGCTATGACGCCCACGAACGCGACCCACTGGCCGAACTGCGCCTCATCGAACCCGACTACGGGTTGCTCGGCCGGGCGGTGGCGGAGATGGCTCCGCCGGGAAAGCTCGTCTTCTTCCTGGAGGGTGGGTATGACCTCGGCGCCCTCAAACGATCGGTCGCCGCCACCCTGGAGGGCGCCGCCGGCCACCCACCGCCCGGCCGGCCGCTCACCTCACCCCCTTCGGCTCACAGCTTCCTCGACCAGGCCCTAGAAGCGATCGCGGAAGCGACTGGGTAGTCGTTGGTCGATAGTCATTAGTCGTTAATCCCCTGTGAAAGCCTTGTTGGGTCGTGCGCCTCCCCGCGGCGACCCACCAACTCAGGATCTCTCCGGGCATCGTGTGCGAGAAGGTCGTTTCTGGCACCTCCCCCGTCGACGACGGGGGAGGACGGGAGGGGGGTGGGCAACCCTGCGGGTTGCTTGGCGCGTTCCCGTGCTCCTGTTTGGTGGCGTTCTCTCAACGGGCGTCGGGGAACGGGCGTCGGGGGTCGGGGGACGGGGGTCGGGCGTCGGGTCCCCCTCAAGCCCCTGCTGTTCCCGTCCGATACAGCATCCGTATCGAATCCCAGGAGTTGTGCTGTGCCATCACTAGACGATCTGCTCTCCAAGATGCTGGAGGTCCGGGGTTCGGACCTGCACCTCAAGGTGGGCTCGCCGCCCATCATTCGCATCGACGGCAACCTCCAGCCGGTCGATTTGCCGCCGCTCTCATCGTCTGACGTCGAGTCCTACGCCCAGGGCATCATGCCGCCCCGGGCTGTGGCGAGCTTCCGCGAGGAGCACGAGGCCGACTTCGCCTACGGCAAGCCCAACCTGGGTCGGTTCCGGGTGAACGTCTATCGCCAGCGCACGTCGGTGAGCCTGGTGCTGCGGTCGGTGATCCCGGTCTCGAAGAGCTTCGACGAACTGGGGCTCCCGCCGGTGCTCAAAACCCTCGGCCAAAAGCGCCACGGGTTGATCCTGGTGACGGGCCCGACCGGATCGGGTAAGACCACCACGATGGCCTCGATCGTCGATCACATCAACAGCACCCGACGGCTCAACATCATCACGATCGAAGACCCCATCGAGGTGTTGCATCCCGACAAGCTGGCCATCGTTTCCCAGCGGGAGATCGGCGTCGACACGTCGAGCTTCAGCCAGGCGCTGCGTCGCGTGCTCCGACAGGATCCTGACGTGGTGCTGATCGGTGAGATGCGAGATCGGGAGACGGTCGATGCCGCCCTCCAGGCCGCCGAGACCGGGCACCTGGTGATCTCGTCGCTGCATACCATCGATGCTGCGGAGACGATCAACCGGATTCTCGATTTCTTCCCCCCGTTCCAGCACAAAGCGGTCCGGCTCGGTCTGGCCGGCAGCCTGCAGGGGATCGTCAGCCAACGGCTCATTCGCAAAGCCGACGGTGTCGGCCGTATTCCCGCCGTCGAGGTCCTCACCATGACACCCCGGGTCTATGAGCGCATGGTCGATGAAGAGAAGACCGTCGAGATCCGGGAAGTCATCGAGGAAGGCGACTTCTACGGGATGCAGACGTTCGATCAATCGATCATGGACCTGCTGCGGCGCGGCGAGGTGAGCTACGAAGAGGCCCTGGCCAACGCCACCAGCCCCTCGGACTTCAAGATCCGGCTGCAGGCCGAAGGGCTCGCCGAGCGCGCCACCGCTTAGCCACCCCGGCAGGTCTCCGCACCGCCTTCACAACTTCTCCACACTGGTGGGCGATGTTGTTGCTACGCAACGACAAGAGGAGTCGCCCATGTTCATGCTTCTGGTTCTGGCACTGTTCGTATTCGCCGCGATCGGCGTCGGGTCCGTTTTCGGTGGTGTTGGCGCAGTCTTCCTGTTGCCGTTCCTGCTGATCAAAGTCGCCTTCTTCATGATGCTGTTCGGGTTCGTCGGACGCCGCATGTGGCACCGGTCACCCGACCGGGAGTGGGACTGGGTCGGCGACCGGGGTCGCAGCCGCGGTTCCCGCCGTGCCCGGCCGGACTCCGGAGCGGCTCGCCGGTCCGACGAAGACCGCTTCGAGGAGTGGCACCGCATGGCCCATGCCCGGGAGGAAGTGGACGGCTGGGTCTCCGACCTGGACGACATCGAGCGAGAATGACTCTGTGAAGAAGGTTCTCGTAGTCGAAGACGAGCTGAAGATTGCCCGCCTGGTGCGCGATTACCTGCAGCAGGCGGGCTTCGCCGTTGTGGAAGCCGCCGACGGGCGCACCGCCCTTTCGATGGCGGCGGCGGAGCGTCCCGACATGATCGTGCTCGATCTCGGCCTCCCCGAGCTGGACGGCCTGGACGTGACCCGGCGGCTGCGGGCCGGATCCTCGGTGCCGATCATCATGCTGACCGCCCGCAGCGACGAAGCCGACAAGATCGTCGGGCTGGAGTTGGGCGCCGACGACTACATCATCAAGCCGTTCAGTCCCAAGGAGCTGGTTGCCCGGATTCGCGCGGTGCTCCGGAGGGCCGATGCCACCCTGGGAGGTGGGGAGATGATCCGGGCCGGCCCGGTATCGATCGATCTACCCAAGCGACGAGTGACCATCGACGGCACCGACGTCGAACTCACCGCCACCGAATTCGATCTGCTCATCACACTGGCCCGTCATCCGGGCCGCATCTACACGCGAGCCCAGCTCCTCGATTCGATACACGGGGTGTCCTTCGATTCCTATGAGCGGTCGGTTGACGCCCACGTCAAGAACCTGCGGCGCAAGATTGAACCCGATCCGACACGGCCTCGCCTGGTACTGACGGTGTACGGCGTCGGCTACAAGTTCGCCGATGCGTAGGCGCCGGCCCGACGAGTGGTGGGAGGTACGGGGGGAGTGGTGGGACCATCCCGGGCGGGGTGCTGAGGCGTGGCAGGGTTTCGGCCGGCACATGTTCTTTGGCGCCCTCGTGTTCTTTTTCCTGTTCGTGCTGTTCATCGGCGCACTGGTTGCGCTTGTCATCTCGGCGGTGAGCGACCTGGGCGGCTGGCGGGCCGGGCTGGTGGTGCTGGCGGCGCCGTTCGCCGTGATGCTGGTGGCCAGTGTGCTGGGACGCTCGTTTGTCCGGTCGTGGCGCCCGGTCCGGCGGCTCATCCGGGCGGCCGGGGCGCTGGCCGATGGCGATTACACCGCCCGGGTTGAGCCAACCGGGTCGCGATCCATGCGCAGTGTGGTCGCTTCGTTCAACGACATGGCAACCCGGCTGGAGAGCGCCGACGAACAGCGCAGGCGACTGCTCGCCGACCTCAGCCACGAGTTGCGCACGCCGCTTACGGTCGTGCGGGGGGAGATCGAAGCCATGCTCGATGGCGTGCACGAGCCAAGCCCGGACGAGCTGGCCGCCTTGATCGGCGAGGTCGAGATCATGGAGCGGCTGCTGGATGATCTCAGGACGCTGAGTCTGCTCGAGGCCGGTGCCCTTGACCTGCACCCGGAGCCGACCGATCTTGGCGCCCTCATCGACGATGTGGCCGACGCCCACCGGCGGCGGGCGGCCGAGCTCGGCGTCCTCGTGGAAGGCGCGGTCGACCCCGGCTTGCCGGAGGTGGTGGTCGACCCGGTGCGGATCAGGGAGGTCCTCTCCAACCTGGCGGTGAACGCGCTGCGGGCCATGCCGGAGGGCGGTGTGCTCACGCTCGGCGGGGCCCGGCACGAGCGGTCCGTCACGCTGACGGTGGCCGATACGGGGACAGGCATCGAACCGGAGGAGCTCGGTCGCGTGTTCGATCGGTTCCACAAAGGCTCCACCTCCCGGGGATCGGGCCTCGGGCTGACCATCAGCCGGGACCTCGTAGAGGCCCATGGCGGGTCGATCGACATTGCGAGCGAGCCCGGCCGGGGCACGGAGGTCACCGTGACCCTGCCGGTCGGGTCGCTCGACCGGACGACCGCCCCGGACTGACTGCGTATCCTCGCAAGATGCTGCCGACCAGGGTGCAACGATTGTTCGCGCCGGATTCCGATGCCATGGCGCTCGCCGGCCTCTTCGGCGAAGCCGGCCACGAGCTGTATCTGGTGGGTGGCAGCGTGCGCGATGCCATCCTCGACCGGGCGCACGAGGACCTCGATTTCGCTACCAACGCCCGGCCCGAGGCGGTCAAGGAACTCGTCGGGCCCTGGTCGGACGCCCTGTTCACGGCGGGAGAGCTGTTCGGGACCGTCAGCGTCGTCAAGGGCGGCCACACCTACGAGATAACGACCTATCGCAGCGAGGTGTACCGCGACGAAAGCCGCCAGCCGAGCGTGGAGTTCGCCGACGACATCGAGACCGACCTCTCCCGGCGGGACTTCTCGGTCAACGCCATGGCGCTCCGGCTGGCACCCGACGTCACCGAGCCGGAGCTGGTCGACCCGTGGGGAGGGCTGGCCGATCTGGGCGCCATGGTGCTGCGGACTCCGCTGTCTCCCGAGATCTCCTTCGGCGACGACCCCCTGCGCATGCTGCGGCTGTTTCGATTCCAGGCAACCCTCGGGTTCGAGATCGACGCGGCGGCAGCTGCGGCAGCGTCGGCCATGTCGGGGAGGCTCACCATCGTCAGTGCGGAACGCATTCGGGACGAGTTCTCCAAGCTGATGACGGCACCGGAACCGTCCGGGGCTTTGCGCGGGCTGGTCGACTCCGGCCTGGCCGCCGAGTTCATCCCCGAGCTGCCGGCGCTCGGCCTGGCCCACGATCCCCATCACCGGCACAAAGACGTGCTGGCCCACACCCTCGCGGTCGTCGACAAGACACCGCCGGAATTGGTGATCCGGCTGGCGGCGCTCTATCACGATGTCGGCAAGCCGGAAACCCGGGAGTTCGGCCCGGGCGGGTCGGTCACGTTCCACCACCACGAGGTGGTTGGGGCCCGCATGACCAGACGGCGGCTGCGAGCACTGCGCTATCCCAAGCAGATCGTCGAGGACGTGAGCCAGCTGGTGTATCTCCACATGCGGCCCCACACGTTCAAGGATGGCTGGACCGACCGGGCAGTCCGGCGCTATGTCCGCGACGCCGGCCACCAGCTAGACGACCTCAACCTGCTGGTCCGCAGCGACGTCACCACTCGCAACGCCAAGCTGGAGCGGGCGATCCAGCGACGCATCGATGAGCTGGAAGACCGGATCGCCGAGCTGAGAGAAAGGGAAGAGCTCGACCGCCTTCGACCTCCCATCGACGGCAACGAGGTCATGGCCCATCTCGATATTCCCCCGGGCCCCCGGATCGGTGCCGCCATGAAACTGCTCCTCGAACACCGCATCGACGAGGGCCCCTACTCGCCTGAGGAGGCATTCGAGTTGCTCGATCAGTGGGTGGAAGAGGGAAAGATCTAGCTGGTCAGTGGTCAGTGGTCAGTGGTCGGTGGTCGGTGGTCGGTGGTCGGTGGTCGCCGGTCGCCGGTCGCCGGTCGCCGGTCCCCCGTCCCCCGTCCCCCATCCCCCGTACCGTCCCCCGTCCCGCGTCCTCCGTCACGGTTCTGGCCGATAGCCGATTGCTGATTGCTGATTGCTGATTGCTGATTGCTGATTGCTGATCCCTGATCCCTGATCCCTGATCGCTGATCCCTAACAGCTAACAGCTAAGAGCTAAAAGCTAAAAGCTAACAGCTAACAGCTAACAGCTAAGGTAGGATGAGGAAACT
>JABDLU010000169.1 GCA_013002865.1 Acidimicrobiia bacterium | reverse complement strand
AGCGCCGTCGAGGCGATGGTCGGCACCCTGGTCCCGGCCGATCGTCCGGTTCTGGTGTGCGCCAACGGCGTGTACGGCGAGCGCATCGACAAGATGCTCCGACTGCAGGGCAAACAGCCAATTCTCCTACGCCAGGATTGGACCGAGGCCATCGATCTGGAGGCGGTAGCGACGCGTTTGGCTGACAATCCAGATATCAGCTCGGTGATTGCCGTACACCACGAGACCACCACGGGCAGGCTCAACGACCTCGAGGCGCTCGGGGCGGTGTGCCGGGAGTATGAGACACCGATGCTGGTTGACGCCGTCAGCAGCTTCGGGGGAGCCCAACTGCCCCTTGAGCGTTGGAACGCCGTCGCCTGCGCCTCAAACTCCAACAAGTGCCTGCACGGCGTGCCGGGAGTCGCCTTTGTGCTTGCCCGGCGCGATCTGTTGACATCGGGAACGGGCCACGCCCCCGGTCTCTACCTGGACCTGATTACCAACTTTAACGCGCAGGTGGCCGGCTACCCCGCCTTCACCCCGGCCGTGCAGGCGATGTACGCGCTGCATCAGGCCCTGGTGGACCTCGAGGCGGAGGGTGGGTGGCAGGCGCGAGCGGCCGATTATGCCGAGCGCACTGGTCGACTTGTGACGGGTCTGGCGGCGCTGGGCATCGAGCCGCTGCTCGACGAGGGGCGCTCCGACATCCTGACGTCCTTCCGGCTGCCGCTGCGGACGACCTTCGACGAGCTCTATGCCCACCTCCGAGCCGAGAATTTCGTCATCTACGCCGGGCAGAAGCAGATGTTCGACTCGATCTTCCGCGTTGCCGTCATGGGTGATCTCCACCTCGATGAGATCGATCGGCTCGTTCACCTCGTCTCCGAGGTCTGACGATCAGGATGGCGCGCGCCGCCTCAGGGCCGGCGCGCGCGCCAGTTGGTCACGGCTCGGTGACGACCTCGAAGATCTCCGGGTTCTCGCTACCGGCGACGTCGACGAACCCGATCGCACCCTTGTAGAACGCCCGCGTGAGCGCATGGTCGACCAGGATGATGCGGGACGGGACGTACCCGACCAGATCGACGACGACACCGCCTCCGGCCGGAACCAGCGTCGTCTGCGAGCCCCGGATCGGCGGCGAGTACGTGGCGCCTTCCTGCCACACCGCGTCCCAGTGGGAGCCGATGGGATGGAAGTTGGAGTCGAGGTCGATGCCCGCGTTCACGAAGTAGAAGCGAGCCCGGTCGCCGACGTCGATCGCCAGTGGGTTCTCGGTAAGTGACCCCTTGTAGCCGTTGAAGACCACCATGGAGGGCTCCTCGTCGAGGAGCGCGTCGCGGTCGAGCTCGGTCAGGCCCGGTTCTAGTGAGTCGGTGTAGTACTCCGACTGCACGACGTAGAACTCCTTGTCGGCCGCCGGCAGGGGAGTCTCGGGGTCGACAACGATCCCGCCGTACATGCCGTGGGCGATGTGCTCGGGGACGTCCCCGAACGCGCAGTGGTACATGAACACGCCCGGATAGAGCAGGCGGGCTTCGATCGTGGCGGTCTCGCCGGGGGCGACGACGGTGGCTTCAGCACCGCCGCCCTGGCCCGTCACCGCGTGGAAGTCGACGTTGTGGGGATGGGTGTTCGACTCGGGGTTGGTCACCGTGAACCGGAACACGTCGCCGACCCGGGCCCGGATGACGGGCCCGGGGGTCCCGATCACCGGGGTGTCGTCGCCGGCGATCTTATAGCCCCAGGTTTCGAACTCGACGCCCGTTGCCGGATCGATCGCCGCAACGTTCTCGACGACGTCGAAGTGAACCTCGACGATTCGCTGGTCGGTGCGGGTGATGGGCGGCGGCATGTCGGGGGCGTTGGCGACATGGACCTCGTCGGCGGGTGCCAGCTCAAGCGACGCCTTCGAGGTGAGGAACGGGGTGATGTCGTCCTCCCACACGGTGCCGGTTGCGACCGGTACCTGGTTCGGAATTGTGTCCGCCGCCGCCGGAGCCGAGTTATCGCCGACGTCGCCGAACGCCCAGAGCCCGAGGGCAATGACGACGCCACCAAGGGCTCCGAGGAGCAGGGTGACCCAACGCGACTCTTTCATGTGTCTCTCCTTAGTTGATGACAAAACTGCTCTGGAGCTCGGCGGTGAGTGCCTTGCGGGCGCGGGTCCAGGCGTCGTGCAGCGCGCACTGTTCCCGGGCATCGCATGGGCCGTTCCGCAGCACACAGCGACCCTCCTCCGGCACCCCCTCCGCCGCCTCGATGACATCGAATACCGTGGCCGAGCCCGCAGCCGGCAACAGTTCATAGCCACCGGTGGGGCCGGTAATCGATGCAACCCAGCCTCGATGGACGAGTGGTCCCATGACGCGGGCGAGGAAGTCCGGTGTGGTGCCGAGGTCGGCGGCGAGCTCCATCCGCTTGAGTCGCTCGCCTTTGGCGGCGAGCAGGCGGAGGGCCCGGAGGGCGAGGTCGGTGCGGGAGGTCAGTTCGAGGCGCATGCGCTGTTCAGGTGAGTTGTTGAGTTATTGAGTCAAGAATACAACAACTGTGGAGGATCGTCAACCAAACGCAAAGTGAGCGGCTCATATGAGCCGCTCACTTCGAGGACGGTCCCCATCGCCCTCATCCGGATACCCCTCTACGTCCGGCCGCGACCCCATCCGGACAGAAAGAATGTGTCCGGACCGCCGGCCGGCCGGACCTATAGGGTTGACAAGCGGCCATCGGTCGGGAGGAACGATGGAGGAGTCCCCCTCCACCAGCCTGAGGTTCAAACGCCTCTACGACGAGCATTTCGATGCCGTCCAGAGCTATTGCCTCCGACGCCTCCCGGTGGCCGACGCCAACGACGCAGTATCCGAGGTGTTTCTCGTGGCATGGCGCAAGATCGAAGCAGTCCCGACGGGTGAGGAATCCCTGCCATGGCTGTTCGGTGTGGCTCGCAATGCCGTACGGAACTCCGGCCGGTCCCATCGCCGCTCGGCGCGGCT
>JABDLU010000140.1 GCA_013002865.1 Acidimicrobiia bacterium | reverse complement strand
CCAACGTGATTGGAGGCGCGGCGCTGGTCCTTGCCGTGATCGGCGGGACCGCCGCCGGCCTGCAGTTGGTCGGCTCATCGTCGGAACCGGATCCCGACGCCGTGACCGCCTCCCAGCTGGCCACCGGCGACGACACGGTCGTGCAAACCGAAGAGATTGACCCCGCCGAGACGGTGGTGTTCGATTGGGAGCGCATCGAGCTGCCCCTCCCCTACGCCGCCGACGTCTGGAATGCCCAGGTCGCTTCCGTCGGGGACGGCTTTGCAGCGGTAGCCAACGCCTTCACGGGCGATTCCGACACCACCACCATCACCTGGACATCCACCGATGGCCGATCCTGGGCGGTGGCGGACCAAGCGGCCGGTCTGACCGGCACCTTCGACGCACTGCTGTCCACCGGCTCAGGTTTCGTCGCCGTGCCGACTACGGACGGGCAGGACAACGGCGTCAGCCAGATCTTCAGCTCGAGCGACGGGTTGACCTGGTCCGCGGGAAGTGCCGACTTTGGGCCGCTCCCACCCAACGAGTATGCGTGGTTCACCTCGGCGGCGGCAGGGCCGGAGACGACCGTGCTCGCCGGCACGCTCACCGCCGAGCCGCCCCAGCCGCCGATCCTGTTCCCGGAGGCCGGTATCCGGCTGGAGCAGGACTATCACGCAGGGGAGTTGTTCGTGTACGACATCGAGACGGGCGCGCTGCTCACCTCGGTTCCGACAAGCAGCATTTACGGGGATGGAACGGTGCGCCTCTACGACAAGGCCGGAAATACCTTGCTCGAGATCCCCCAAGAGGAGTTGGACGACCTGTTCCGGGCCAACCCCTCCGGAATCACGATCGAGCGCGACGGGATCCGCTTGGAGATCGACTTCGAGTCGTCATTCACGTTCCGCGCCACCAGTGTGGCGGACGGGACCCTGCTACTGGAAGGCGACGTCGACGAGCTCTACCAGCCGACCCGATTGACCGTCACCGATCCCAACTCGGGAAATGTGCTGCTGGACATTCCGATGGACGAGTTCTATGCCGCGGAGCAGCGGTCCTATCGGGACGTCGACTATGTGCAAAAGAGCGAGCCACTGGTTCTGGTCACCTCCGACGGCGGCGAATGGGTGAGAGCGGACCTCCCAATAACGGTTAACGGGGCCGAGGGCATGGAGGTGGCCGGGGTCACCTACGGGCCCGAGGGCTTCGTGATCTCGGTCGTCCACTACGGCGAGGACTACCGGGTGGATGCGCTGGCCTCATCGGACGGACGGAGCTGGGAGATCACTGATTCCAGTAACGACGCCGGGGCCGAGCTGCGCATCAGCTGGGACGGCGCCTACTACACCACGCGGCCGGACCGGAGCGGTCGATCCGAGGTGGCCCGGTCGACCGACGGCGTGAACTGGACAACCGTGCACCAATCGCCCTCACGGGACGCCTTCTATCACGTCGTGGCGGGCGGCGATTTCGGCCTGGTGGCCGTCGGCCAGGGGCACTCGGGGATCGTCGGGCCGCCACTCACGATCAGCAAAGAGGGCCGCACGATGACGATGGACTACGAAAGCGGTCGCGTGAGCGTCGTCGACGATGCCACCGGGGAGACGCTGACCGCATTCGAGTTCAATGTCTTCGACGAAGATGCGCCGGCCCAATTCCAGGTGGATGACGACGCCGGGACGGTGACGATCACCGATGAGGACGGCACCGTGCTCATGACCGTGACAGAAGCCGAAGGCGAGGCCGCGGTCGCCGAGCAGGAGCGCACCTTCGGCACGGAGGAAACATTGCCGTATCCCGTGGTTGCCTATTCGCCCGATGGCTCAGAGTGGTTCACCGCAACGACGGTCGGGCTCGACCTGGCATGGTCGCAGAGTGTGTCGGTCGGCTCGGACGGGGTGGTCATCGTCGGCGAGTCGACCGACAGCTACCTCGAAGAGATCGGTGCAGATGGCGACACCATCGTCTTGGAGGACGGCAGCGTCGAGGCTACATACGGGCCCGCCGGCGTCCCGGTCATCTGGTTCGGGACGACCCGCTAGAGCCCGCCGCGGTACGCTCCGGACGGAGCGAAAGGAGCGGTCGTGCAGGTGGTTTCCCCGGACAAGCTGAAGTCGATGGTGGGCGAGGAGCTCGGCACCTCTGAATGGTTCACGATCGATCAGGACCGCATCAATGCGTTCGCCGAGGTCACCGTCGACCACCAGTTCATCCATATCGATCGCGAGCGGGCGGCCGCTACTCCCCTCGGCGGCACCATCGCCCACGGCTTCCTGACGCTGTCGCTGGTGACGCACCTGACGTCGCAGATCGGCGTGATGCCGGAAAACATGGTGATGGTGTTCAACTACGGCCTCGACCGCCTCCGGTTCGTCAACCCGGTCCGAGCCGGCAGCCGGGTGCGGGCCCATACGAAGCTGCTCGACGTCACCGACAAGGGACCGGGGCAGCTACTGATCAAGACCGGCGTCACCGTGGAGATCGACGGCGAGGACAAGCCGGCGCTGGTCGCCGAAACCCTGATGATGGCCGTCACCGCCGGCTGATGCGGGCCCTGGTTTGTCCCGAGCTCGGCCCGGTCGATGGGCTCGAGCTGCGGGAGGTCGCCGACCCCGAGCCGGGGCCGGGTGAGGTAGTGATCGATGTGTCGGTGGCCGCCCTCAACTTCCCCGACACCCTGATCATCGAGGGCAGATACCAGTTCCGCCCCGATCCCCCATTCACGCCCGGTGGGGAGGCGGCCGGGGTCATCTCAGCGGTCGGCCCCGGCGTCGACCTGGCCGTCGGCACCCGGGTGGCCGCCATGGGGACCGAGGGCGCCTTCGCCGAGAAATGGGTCGTGCCGGCCGCACTGATCCTGCCGGTCCCCGATGGCATGGCCATCGAACAGGCCGCCGGCTTCACGATGACGTACGGGACCTCCTACTACGCCCTCAAGCAACGGGCCGGTCTCTTCGAGGGGGAAACCCTGCTGGTGCTCGGGGCGGCCGGCGGGGTGGGATCGGCCGCGGTGGAGCTGGGACGAGCGATGGGCGCCACCGTCATCGCCGCCGCGTCGACCGACGAGAAGCTGCGGTTCGCCACCGGTCTCGGCGCCCACCACACCATCAACTACGCCGACGGTGACCTGCGAGCAGCTGTCAAGGAGATCACCGATGGGGCCGGCGCCGACGTGGTGTACGACCCGGTCGGGGGCGACCTGGCCGAACCGGCCTTCCGCAGCATCGCCTGGAACGGACGCTATCTCGTCGTCGGGTTCGCGGCGGGCAATATCCCGGCGCTGCCACTCAACCTTCCCCTCCTGAAGGGCGCGTCGATCGTCGGCGTCTTCTGGGGGCAATGGATGATGACCCGACCGGCCGAAGCCGCCCCCAACGTCCGCGAGCTCTATGAGATGGCGGCCGCCGGCACCATCGCGCCCCGCATCAGCGCCGTCCACGATCTGGCCGACTATCGCAACGCCTTTGCCGACATCACCTCACGCGCCGCCATGGGCAAGGTGCTGTTGCGCGTCGCGCCCGGCTAGTTCGCCACCCGGAACGTGGCCGACACCTCCCTGGTCGAGCCGTCCCGCAACGTCACAACCGCCGCCACGGTGCTGATGCCGTTCGACACCTCCCGTGTGTTCCAGGTGGCCGTCGCGGCGGCGTCTCCCCCGCCGATCATGTCATAGGGAGCGAAGTTCTCCCGATGACGCACGCGCCCATTGACGAGGAACTCGACATGCCGGATCTGATCGACGTCACCGGGTCGGAGTGGGGACAGCCACACG